>CAJLWS010000001.1 GCA_905210385.1 uncultured Eubacteriales bacterium
CTTGCCGCCGGCGTGGAGGACGGTGTACACCACCTCCAGGGCGGGCCGCCCGGTCTGGGGCTGGATGTCCACGGGGATGCCCCGGCCATTGTCGGTTACCCGAATGACGTCCCCGTCCAGAATTTCCACGGTGATCCTATCGCAATATCCCGCCAGCGCCTCATCGATGGCGTTATCCACGATCTCGTACACCAGATGGTGCAGACCGGAGGCGGAGGTGGAACCGATATACATGCCGGGGCGCTTGCGCACCGCCTCCAGCCCCTCCAGCACCTGGATCTCCGAGGCGCCGTACTCGTGTTCCACCATGGTGGGATTGTGTTCCTGCTGTTCAGACATAGTGTGTTCCTCCGCTTACTGTTCTCACGTCAAAACGCCGCTCCAACCAAAAGCCGGCGGGAGCGTACTTCACGCCTCTATTCCATGGGGCAGAAATCCGTGTCATCCACCCGCTCCTCATCCGGCTCAAACCCATCGTCCACCAGCTCGGTGGCCCGCATGCGCCGGGCGGTCTTGGCCTCCTCCACCTTCTGATAGATCAGCTCCTTGACCATTTTTGGGTCCCGCACACTGACCAGGTCCATATGGGGAGACGTCTTATCGGAGGAATAGACGCAGATGGTCCCCACGCGGAAGATGCGCTGCCACAGCGACCTGGTCAGCTCCAGATCCCGCACCCGGTAGAGGAGCACCTCTTCCTCCTTCAGATTGAAAAGCCCCGTCTCCCGGAAGATCCGGTTCTCGCTCAGGCGGTACCGGGTGAAGCTGATGGGCAGGCCGAAATAGCGTTTTCTGTCTTTCCACAAATAATTGATAGGCTCCATATGCTTTACCTCCCGTTTATTCAAATCCGTTCTGCTCCACCCGGCGGATCAGGGTGGCGGTGTTTACCTGGGACAGGTAAACCCTTGCCTCCTCCCCGCCCTGCTGGCACAGGACAAAGGACCGGGGCAGATCGCTGCCCACATTGACCACCTGGCCCGTCCCCTCCGCCCGCACTAAAAAGCGGCGCGTGCGGAAGGACCAGGTAGTATTGTCTAAATCGAAGATACCCAACACGGCGGCCTCCGGCACGCTCACCGATTGTCCCAGATACAGATACATGAAGAAACGCCCCCCGTGCTATGGCACCAGTCTGCCGTCGTGGATATGAAAGGCTTTCCCGGCCCGCAGCTTGGCCAGTTTTTCCTCCTCGCAGCAGGTGATGAAGTTCCCCACGGGCCAAGGGCCCGCGGGGGCCCCGGAATCATCCTGCTCGACCGAAATGAATTCGGTCTGCGCCAAGATTTTTGCTCCGCAAAAATGCTTGTACGGCGCACTTGCGCCGAACCAGGTCTTCCTCACACCAGCCGGCCGTCGTGGATATGGAAGGCCTTCCCCGCCCGCAGCTTGGCCAGTTTTTCCTCCTCACAGCAGGTGATGAAGACCTGGCCGGAGGTGATCCGGTTAAGGACATACTCCTGGCGGCGGTGATCCAGCTCGGACAGTACGTCGTCCAGCAGGAGAACCGGCCATTCGCCGGTATCCTGATAGAAGATGTCCCGGGCGGCCATTTTCAAGGACAGGGCCGCGGTACGCACCTGGCCCTGGGAGCCGAAGGCCTTGGCAGGGTTCCCGTCGATCTCTATGGTCAGCTCATCCCTGTGGGGTCCGGTAAGGCAGGCATGGGACTCAATCTCCGCCTGCCGGTGGCGCTCCTGGTGGTCCAACAGCTGTCCCAGCAGTTGCTTTGCCGGTGCCAGGGGATCAGTGATGGTAGAGACGGTGTCGTAGCCCAGGCGCAGCCGCTCCCGTCCCCCGGAGCATTCGGCATGGATACCGGGGGCAACCTGGTTCAACTTTTTGATAAAATGGGCCCGGTAGTGAATCAGAACAGCGCCGCACTGGGCCATGCGCAGGGAGTAGTCGTCCAGGGCCTCCAGCAGGGATGGCTTCTCCTCCCAGTCCTTCAGAATCCTAAGCTTCTGCTCATGCAGCCTGTGATACTCCGACAGGGCGGCGGCATACTTGGGACGCAACTGACAGATGCAGCTGTCCAGAAACTTTCTCCTCGCCCCGGCCCCTTCCCGAATGAGGTAGAGGTCCTCTGGGCAGAACAGCACCGTGGTGAGCAGTCCAGACAACTCAGCGGCAGATTTCAGTCGCACCCCGTTAGACCACAATTGCCGACGCACGCCCCGGGTAAGCTGGGCCTCCAGGGTATAATCCCTCTGGCGGCTGAAAATCTCCGCCGTCAGAAAGGCTCGGTCAATTCCAAACTGGATCATCTCCCGGTCATACCTGGCCCGGTGGGAGGAGGCGGAGGAGAGATAGGCCACCGCCTCAATCAGGTTCGTTTTTCCCTGGGCGTTCTCTCCTACAATTACATTGACCCCAGGATCAAAGGACACTTCCAGATGGGTATAGTTCCGAAAAAAGTCCAGAGTGACCGCCTTGACAATCATTCCACCACCAGGGTCAGATCCCCGCCCAGTTCCACCCGGTCACCGGGTCGGATCTTCTTTCCCCGCATGGTACAGACCTCCCCGTTGACCAACACGCCGCCCTCCTGAATGACGGCTTTGGCCTCTCCGCCGGTGGCCGTAGCGTTGGCATACTTCAGCAAAGCGTCCAGCTTGATAAATTCCGTGGCGATTTTCACCCGCTCTTCCCTCATACTCTCCCCCTCCTCTAGGACTCTCTCTTCCTTACTCCCCCGCCTTCAGTCGTACGGGCAACACCATATAGAGGAAGTTGTCCGCCTCCCCCTCCTTGGGCAGGATCAGGCAGGGAGACGTGGGTGTATTCAACTCCAGACGCACCTGTTCCGCAGGGGCGGCTTTCACCGCATCCATGAGAAACCGGTTATTAAATCCGATTTCCAGTCCTTTTCCATCACCAGTGATTGGACACCGGTCAAAGGCGGATCCAATGGCAGTTCTAGAAGCGATAGACAAGGAGCCGTCCTCGAACTTGCACCGAAGCGGGCTCTTCAACTTGTCGTTGATGATCAGGGACGCCCGGTCGATGGACAGCTGCAGCGCGGCGGTATCCACCTCCAGCGAGATAGAGTTGTTCTGGGGGATGGTCTGGCGGTAGTTGAGAAACTCTCCCTCCAGCCGCCGGGCGATCAAAAGAGTTGAACCCATCAGAAAGGTGACATGGCGGGCCCCTTCGGTCACGGTGATCTCCTCATCGCTGTCCGCGCAGATCTTGTCCACCTCGTTCAGAGCGGCGCCGGGCACTACGAAGGAGAACTGCTCCGCCCCGGCCTTTCCCACCATCTTCTCCCGGCGGAGGGCCAGCCGGTAGCCGTCTACCGCCACCATGGTCAGTTCCTCGCCATTCACATCAAAAAGAGCGCCGGTGTGAATCGGGCGGCCTCCATCGTTGTTGCTGACAGCAAAAATCACCCGGGAAATCATGGAACGCAGAGTACCTTGTCCCATCACCAGGCTGTTGCCCTCATCTACCGTGGGCAGTTCGGGGAATTCCTCTGCGCTGCTGCCCATAATGTCAAAGGAGGTGGGTCCGCAGTCGATGTGTACCTTGTTCCCATCGGTGGACACAACCACCATATCGTCCGGGAGCTTCCGGATGATCTCTCCAAACAGACGGGCAGGCAGAACGATGGCGCCACTTTGGGCGACGCTGGCCTCTACCTGGGTAACAATACCAGTCTCCAGATTGTAGCCGCTGACCTGCAGGCCGCCCTTCGTGCTCTCGAGCAGCACGCCTTCCAAAGCCAGGATAGAACTTTTGGAGGCCACAACGCGGCCGGCTGTGGTGACAGCGCTTTGTAGTAGAGCTTTCTCACAGGAAAATTTCATGACAAGCTTCCTTTCTCTCCCCACTGGAAGTAATAGGGGAGGTTTTTATATTTCGTAGTACATAGTAGATGCGGTGGAACCTGTGGAAAATTAGGATAATGGTTGGTACGAAAGTATTTGCGGCTCATGAAAGGTTCCACAAAATTTCCACAAGACGGGCAGATCGGGAAAGTGTCAGATCAGTTTCCACACAGTTCCACAGAACAGTCCGCAGCAGTGTTGAAGTTCGTGGTGGAAAAGACCGCTCTTCCTGGGCGGGGTCAATAGGATGAGTTTACTGCGTTGGTGATATCCCGGATAATTTCAGTAAGTTCAGGCTGCTCCTTCATGTTTTTTTCCACCCGGTTGATGGAATTGAGGACAGTGGAATGGTGGCGGCCGCCGAACTGCTGTCCAATCTCCGCCAGGGAAAGTTGCGTCATCTCCCGAATGATATACATCGCCACGTTACGGGCTGTGGCTACCTCTTTATTCTGACTTTGTCCTCGAAGAACGTCGCTGTCCAGTTCATAGAATCGTGCCACTTCCTGAATAATTGTCTCGGCGGAGGGCAGAAAGTCCTCTTTGGCACGGAGAATATCCCGCACCGCCCGGATGGTATTTTCCACGTCCACTTGGGCGCCCATCAATTCTTGAAAGGCCATGATCTTGTTGACTACCCCTTCAATCTGACGGACATTGGCTGTGATGTTTTCTGCCACATAGCTGAGCACTGGGTCGGGCAGGACGATTCCTCGCTCCAGAGATTTGTTTTTCAGAATGGCCATGCGGGTTTCATAGTCTGGAGGCTGAATATCGGCGGGCAGGCCCTGCTCGAACCGAGTTTTGAGCCGCTGTTCCAGTCGAAGCATTTCTTGAGGCGGTCGGTCAGAAGTAAATACGATTTGCTTTCCCTGCTCGTACAGGGTATTGAAAGTATGAAATAACTCCTCCTCGCTAGAGTCCTTTCCGGCAATGAATTGTACATCATCCATGAGAAACAGGTCCACCGTCCGGTATTTATTGCGAAACTCCTGCATGTCCACACCCCGCCGGAGATTGGTGATCAGTTCATTCACAAAATCTTCACTTTTGATATACATGATTCGATAGTTGGGGTGGTTTTGCCGTACCCGATTGGCAATGGCATGGAGTAGGTGGGTCTTGCCCAGTCCGGACTGCCCGTAAATAAACAGAGGGTTATAGGCCCCTCCTGGCTCATCAGCTACCTTTTCTGCGGCGGTAAAGGCAAATTTATTGGTGGAGCCTACCACGAAACGATCAAAGGTATAGGACTGGTAGGGACTGTCAGATTTTTGAGTTTGGGATTCAGATTGATACCTGATCCGGTCTTCTGGCAGGAGTAGGACCACCCCAATATCAAAAGAAAACAGTTCCCGAAGGCTTTTCTCCACGATTGGAATGAATCTGGATTTGATGATATTCCGTTTGAATTCCGTAGGCACGCACAGGATCAGTCTGGTGTCGTCCATCGCCACGGCCTCCACATCACCAAACCAGGTTTCAATGGAGACAGAAGTCATATCGGCCTCCATCAGACTCTTTACTTTTTCCCATACGTCGGCGGCTGATTTCATCGACATGGTGTCACCTCAAAATGTGCGTATGATAACCATTTAATTATAACAAAAAGCAAAACCTTTCACAAGGGCTTTTTCCATTTCTTATTTTATAATGTAGGATATCGTTTATGTTGGCAGAAAATCAGAATGGTTGGAAAAGAAAACTCATTTTGTGAAAACGAAAAAAACACAAGATACTATGGTTTCGGAAAAAGAGTGCCTTTTTGTTGAGATTTCATTGACAGAACGGAGAAAATCCGGTATAATCCCCTATGCGCCATCTGCTGGCGCATAGAGTGTAAACCGCGTTTCCTTTACGGAGACGTTGTGGAAGCGGTGGTTGTGCCGCCGCCATTTTATGCAGGAGGTGTTTCCGTATGGTTCGTACCTATCAGCCCAAGAAGCGTCACCGCTCCAAGGTCCACGGCTTCCGTAAGCGCATGGCCACCGCCAACGGCCGCAAGGTTTTGGCTCGCCGTCGTGTGAAGGGCCGCGCCCGCCTGACTCACTGATGGCGGAAACATCGGGATGAATAGGAACAGTCTGGGGCGCGGGAGTATTCCCTCGCCCCTGTGTCCGTTTCCGCAGCATCCCGAGCTAACCCTGATGAAAGGGGTATTTCTGTGAAAAAAACGGTGTCGCTGAAGGAAAATTACCTGTTTCGCCGGCTGTATCAACGGGGAAAAACCGCGGCGGATGGTAGGATTGCCCTCTATGTAAGGCGTAACGGAGGAAGGGAGAACCGGCTTGGCTTTACCGTATCTACTAAGGTGGGATGCGCTGTGGTGAGAAACCGGGTCCGCCGCCGTTTGCGGGAGATCTACCGCCTTCATGAGGCATCGCTGAAAAACGGCGTGGATGTGGTCATCGTGGCTCGTGTACGGTCGGCTCACAGCACTTACCGGCAGTTGGACAGCTCTTTTCTCAAGCTGGCGGACAAGCTCGGCCTGATTGAAAAAGGGGAGATTGAAGAGTGAAACGTCTGCTGCTGGCGCTGATCCGCTTTTATCGCAGGGAAATCTCTCCGGGTCGACCGTCTTGCTGCCGGTTCATTCCAACCTGTTCCACCTATGCTTTGGAGGCGGTGGAAGTTCACGGCGCCCTGAAGGGAAGCCTCTTGTCTATCTGGCGGTTTCTGCGCTGCCACCCATTTCACAGGGAGAAGTCTTTCATCTATGACCCGGTGCCGCCAAAAGGGCACTGGAGATCATCTGTAACAAAATAGGAGGCCCCGTATGGATTTTCTTCAAATTGTCATGACGCCGTTCAGTTGGCTGCTGGAAGTATTCTGCAACCTGTTCAACAGCTACGGCATCGCGCTGATCCTGTTTACCGTGGTGGTCAAGATCATCCTGTTTCCTCTGAATTTGAAGGGGAAAAAGGGTATGATCAAAATGAATCTGGTGTCCAATCAGCTCAAGGAGATCCAGAAGCGCTGCGGAAATGATAAGGACCGGTACAACCGGGAAGTTCAAAAATTTTACGCGGAGAACAAGGTCAGTCCCACTGGCGGCTGTCTGTGGTCCTTTATTCCCCTGCTGATTCTGATGCCCCTGTATGCTATTATCCGCCGTCCCTTCCGATACATGATGGGACTGAGCGATACCGCAATCGAATCCGTGGCCACCGCCCTGAACTGGAAGGACGTGATGGGAAGTGCCTTTGAGGCTGGCGCCGGCTTTAATGAGCTGACCTTGTCCTCCATGCTTACTCCAAGCAATCTGGCCGCGGCGGAAGCAGCCGCCGGATCCAGTTTGTTCATTATCAACTTCAGCTTTTTGGGACTGGATCTGTCTCAAATTCCCAGCCTGAATTTTTGGGCGGATGGCGTAAGCCGGGAGTCTGTGGGTCTGTTCCTGATGCCCATTGTCTCGGCAGTTCTCTCTGTGATCTCCATGATGGTATCCCAGCGGACCAACCGGATGAACCGGGGACAGGACGCAGCCGCCGCATCCACCAACCGTACCATGTATATTCTTCAACCGATCATCTCTTTGTGGATCGGTTACTCCATGCCCGCCGGTCTGTGTATCTACTGGATTTCCAACTCCCTGCTGATGATGGTGCAAGAAGTATTGGCCGGTAAAATTCTGCGCAAGGACTATCAGGCCGCCCAGAGGGAAATGGAGGAACAGGCCCGGAAGGCCAAGGAGGAGGAGAAGGAGCGCCGCCGTATTGCTGCCGAGCGTAAGGCCGCTGCCATTGCCGCCGGTACCTATAAGAAGGGCAAGAGAACTCAAAACACCCACAAGGAAAAAGGAATGGATTTGACTGCCAGCCGGGAGGGCATCCGGGCTTATGCTCGGGGCCGAGCCTATGATCCCAACCGCTATCCCATCACTCCCTACCACGATCCCAATGAGCGTTTCCGGAAGAAAAAGCCAGAGGAGGATCCAGAGCACCTCACCGAGGAGGAAAAGGCGATTTTGAAAGAGAATGGAATTCCCATTCCAGAGGAAAAGAAGGAAACTTATGAGCCGGCTGTGGAGCGGGAAAGTTCAACAGAGGGGGAAAAGACGGAGGATCAGTCTGTTGAGACAGAGGAAACTGAGTCCAAAAGTTAAAGGAGTGCAGCTTCGTGGAAAAATATATTGAAGTCACAGCCAAGACCGAAGACGAGGCCATTGCCAAGGGGCTGGCTCAGCTAGGGCTGGATCGTGACGATGTGTCTGTTGAGATTTTGGAGCGGGGCAAGACTGGGTTTCTGGGGATTGGCTCTGTTCCGGCCAAGGTTAAACTGACCTATGAGGCGCCTGATGAGCCCGCGCCCGCCCCGGTCAAAGAACCGGAGCAGCCTGCCCCACAGTCAAAACCAAGGAGGGAGCGTCGGCCCGGTCTGGAAAAGACACAATCTGAGCCGGAGGGGCCTGCGACATCCAAGACAGTGTCCGCTTCTGCGGTTTCAGAGGCTAAGGTCCAGACGGAAGAGGATCCGGTGGCCGATGCTATCGTGAAGTTCCAAACCGGCCTGTTCGCTCATATGGGGGTGGAAGCCGTTCCGGCGGTCACCCGGGATGGAGATACCTATCAGGTGGTGTTGGAAGGAGAAAACATGGGCGCTCTCATTGGCCACCGGGGGGAGACGCTGGATGCCATTCAGCAGCTCACCGGCTATGCGGTCAACCGTGGGCGTAGCCACCGGGTACGCGTCCATGTGGATGCCGAGGGCTACCGAGCCCGCCGGGAGGAAGCTCTGGAGCGGTTGGCTCGCAAGACCGCCCAAAAGGCGGTGAAATATCGCCGCAACGTGACCCTGGAACCCATGAATGCCTATGAGCGCCATGTGATCCACGCCGCGCTCCAGGATTTCCCCAGCGTTTCTACCTATTCCACTGGAACCGAACCTAACCGCCGCACAGTGGTGGCTTACGACCCCAGCAAGCGAGTATGATAATGAGGACCGCTCCGCCGCATCATTTGACGGAGCGGTCTGATTTTTGTTGCAAACCGGTTTTCTCTGGAGTACAATTTCTAAAAACAGCACGGGGAGGCATATGTATGTGTCGGGAAAAGAGCTGCGGGGCGGTCATATTCCAGCGCCAGGGAGAGCTCTTGACCTATCTGGTACTGCACAGCGTCCTGGGACACTGGACGCTGTGTAAGGGCCATGTGGAGGGATCTGAGACAGAACACGAGACCGCCCTGCGGGAGATCAGGGAGGAGACAGGTCTGTCCGTAAAGTTTGTGGAACCCTTCCGAGAGGTCATCACTTATTTCCCCGCTCCGAATGTGACGAAAGATGTGGTGTTTTTTTTAGCGGAAGCGGAAGCAGGTAGCCCGGTATGTCAGCCAGAAGAAGTGTCTGAAATCCGCTTTTTGCCCTTTGAGAAGGCAATTGACCTGCTTACCCATTCCTCTGACCGGGAGACCTTGACCAGGGCCGCCACCTTTCTGGGTGGACAGGAACAGTGAGTTCTGTTATGGAAAAAGCCAATCCAATGCTGGAAACGGAACGGCTGTTTCTTCGGCCCTTTCAGCGGGAGGACGGCCTGGCTATGCTCCCCGTCCTATCCCATCGGGAGGTAAACCGCTTTTTACCTTGGTTTCCAGTGGACAGCCTGGAAAAGTGTGTACATTTTTTGGAAAAACAGCTCATGGGGCCAGGTCGGTATGCGATCTGCCCAAAGAATGATCTGTCTCCGGTGGGCTACGTGACGGTGGGTGGACCGGACAGCTTTGACCTGGGCTATGGACTGGCCCGGTGCTGGTGGGGTCAAGGGGTTGCCGCCGAGGCCGCTGGGGCAGTGGTGGACGAGTTCAGAAGGATGGGAGTGCCTTATCTTACCGCTACCCATGATGTAGAGAACCCAGCTAGCGGTCGGGTGATGGAAAAATTGGGTATGACTTATCGTTACTCTTATGAGGAGCAATGGCAACCCAAGAATCTGCGGGTCATCTTCCGGCTGTACCAGTTGGATCTGGACGGACAGAGACGGCCCTCCTACCCAGGCTATTGGAATGCCCACCCAAAGCACTGGGTGGAAGAGATGTTTTGAAACTCGATCCGAGGAGGTTGACCCAATGCCCACCCCCCTGTATGACAGATTAAAAAGCCTGGCAGCGGAGCATCCGCTGCGTTTTGATATGCCGGGACACCATGGGGTGCTCCGGATTGACCACCTGGGCGACGTTGCCCTGGACTTTACCGAGAACGGAGAGACCGGCGACCTGTTTGGTCCCGGCGGGGACGCCATCGAGGCTGCGGAGCGGTTGTGGGCCCAGCGATTTGGTTTGGATAGCTGTCTGTTTCTCACAGGAGGATCTACCCAAGGGATGCACACCGGCTTGGCCCTGCTGGCGGGGACGGGGAGTGCCGTGGCACTGGACCGGGGCAGCCACCGTTCGGCCTACCACGCCCTGGCCCTGCTGGATCTCACCCCTCACTACCTACTCCGGCCCTGGCTGGACCGGGAGGGAGTGACGGGGCCCATCCAGCCGGAAGCGGTGGAGCAGATGCTGAACGAACATCCAGAAGTTAAGACTATATGTATTACCTCACCAACATATTATGGAGTGTTATCTGATTTACCTGCTATCGCCCGGATTTGCCATGACTATGGCGCCAAGCTGATGGTGGATGGCGCCCACGGGGCCCACCTGCCCTTCCTGGGATATGAGGGTTACCGGGCGGCGGACGTGGTGGTGGTGTCTGCTCACAAGACCCTGCCCGCCCTGGGGCAGAGCGCCCTGTTGTTTGCCAATGGTCTATCCCTGGCGGAACTGCGGCGGATTGGGTCAGTGTACGGCTCATCCTCCCCCTCCTACTTGCTGATGGCAGGGCTGGACGTGGCCAGGGACTATATGGAGAGGGAAGGCGTCCGGCGGTATGAAGAGACCGCCCGGCAGACCGCCCGGCTGCGCCGGCGATTCCCTGCCCTATGCCCGGGCCAAGTGGAGCTGGATCCAGCCCGACTGACCATCCGGTGCGCCGACGGTTTTGCCATGGCAGAGGCCCTGCGCAGAAAGCGAATTTTTCCAGAGATGGCCGACCGGGGCCATGTGGTATTTATCCTCACCTGCGCCGACGACCGGGAACGGCTGAGCCGGCTGGAACAGGCGCTGGAGGAGCTGGGGGTTGGAGAGGAGGAGACTGAAACCTATCCCCCGCCCCCTGAGCCGCCGCAGCGGGCGCTCACTCCCCGGCGGGCCCTATTCGCTTCCCGGCGGACAGTGCCCCTGAACGGGAGTGAGGGGCAAATCTGCGCCGGGCAGATTGCCCCCTATCCTCCCGGTGTTCCGGTGGTGGCGCCCGGCGAGAGATTGGAGAAAAAACATCTGGTCTATTTGAAGGAAATAGGATATAATAAAGATGACACAACCACGGAGGTTGTGTACACTGAAACGGAAAAGGGGGATCATGATGAAACTGATCATAGCCATTGTCAACCACGATGACGCCAACGCAGTGGTGCAAAACCTGTCCAAGAATGGATTTTCCTCTACCCGGCTGTCCACAACGGGAGGATTTTTGCTGGCTGGCAATGTGACCTTACTGGTGGGCGTGGAGGCAGACAGAGTGCAGGCTGCCATTGATGTGATCCGGGAGTACTCCCACAGCCGTAAGCAGATGATTCCCACTACCACAGAGATGAGTTACAGTTACATTCCCACCATGCCGGTGGAGGTCCGGGTGGGGGGGGCCACCATTTTCGTGGTGGATGTGGAACAGTTTGAGCGCCTGTGAGAGAGATTCCCGAAACGTTATCCCACGCATACCTCATTACCGGAGGCAGCCAGAAGAACCGCGACGTGTATGCCAGAAAGCTGACCCAGGCCTATCTGTGCCAGGAAGTATGCCCGCCCTGCGGCCAATGTCTGTCCTGCCGGAAGGTGGCTGCGGGAATCCATCCTGACGTGGTCCGGATCGCCCCGGCGGAGGGAAAGCGGGAAATCAGTGTGGATCAGGCCCGCGCTCTGCGCGCTGACGCGTATATCCGACCCAATGAGGGCAAGCGGAAGGTTTACCTCATCGACCCCGCGGATGCCATGAACCCTGCGGCCCAGAACGCCCTACTCAAGGTACTGGAGGAGGGGCCACCCTATGTGGTGTTTCTGCTGCTCACCGGACAACCCGGCGCTCTGCTGGACACCGTGCGCTCCCGCTGTGAATATTTGGCGCTGCCCCCAGAGGAGGAGACGACAGACCCGCAACAGTTGGAAAAAGGGAGACAGCTTGCGCAGCTCCTGCTGGAAGGCGATGAGCTAGCTGTAGCGGAAGGAATGGCGGCTTTGGAGCAGGAAAAGCTGAAAAGCGATCAGCTGATGGATCTGTTGGCAGTGGCAAAGGAACAGGCAGCCCATGAGCTGGCCCGAAATCCAAAGCGGGCGGTAACCGTTGTACGGGCTTTGAGCGCCTGCCAGGAAAATGCAGTATACCATCCGGGGGCCGGCCATGTATTGGGATGGCTGACAGTACAGCTATTTCATTAGAGATTTCAGCCTGGTTACAGATAGGATACATGTTACTATGATGGAGGAAACCTTTACATGACGGAAATTATCGGCGTCCGCTTCAAAACGGGCGGCAAGCAGTACTATTTTGATCCCATGGGCTTAACCGTGGCCAATGGACAAAATGTGATTGTTGAGACAGGAAAGGGCTTGGAGTATGGCACCTGTGTCCGTCCAAATGGCTTTGTCAATGATCAGACAGTTGTGCAGCCACTGCGGCCAGTGGTACGGTTGGCCACAGAAAAGGACGAAAAACAGGTAAAGGAAAACCAGAGAAAAGAGAAAGAGGCACTTGGAACCTGTCAGAAACTGATTGAGCGCCATGGCCTGGAGATGAAATTGGTCCGGGCAGAGTATAGCTTTGATGGGTCCAAGATCATATTCTTTTTTACGGCGGAGGGCCGGGTGGATTTTCGGGCCCTGGTGAAGGATTTGGCTGGAGTATTCCGGGCCCGCATTGAACTTCGGCAGATTGGCGTTCGGGACGAGGCCCGAATGCTGGGGGGGCTTGGAATTTGCGGGAAGCCCTTTTGCTGTGCCCAGTTTTTAGACGAGTTTCAGCCGGTGTCCATCAAGATGGCGAAGACCCAAAATCTGTCTCTGAATCCTACCAAGATTTCTGGCACCTGCGGACGGCTGATGTGCTGTTTAAAGTATGAGCAGTGTGCCTATGAGGATGCGGTGAAACGGTGTCCCAAGCAGGAGTCCTTTGTGGAATGTCCTGATGGTGTGGGTAATGTATCTTCCGTGGATCTGCTCAAGGAGCGGGTAAAGGTTCGCCTGGAGGATTCCACGGAGCAGCCCAAGAGTTACCGGGTCAGCGAGATCCGTGTGGTGCGAAACGGAAAAGGTAAGCGGCCGGAGGACTATGTAGCACCGCCTAAGGAGGAATTGGAAAAGCTACGATACGTCCCTCCGGAAGCAGAGAGAAAATCCAGAGGACTGGGAGAGGAAAGGGATCTGTCCGCGCTGTTGGACCGGTATTTGGAGCAACAGGGACACAGGGATATGGAGGAAAGGCCCCGCTCTGCCAATCGAAGTGGACGCCGGCGAAGGAACGGAAAAAAGGAAGGAAAGGGTGCCGCCGCTGGCGCAACCATTCCGCAGGAGCAGGCGAAGGAACGGCAAAATCTTGTGGGAGAAAAGGCGCAGGCCAAGGGGAAGACGGCTCAGCCGGGTAAGGAGGCCCAGAAAGAGAGTTCAGCGTCCGGAGAGAAAAAACGCCGACGGCACCGTCCACACCACCGTAGAGGCAAAAGTTCCGGCGGATCCAAGGGAGAAGTCTAGACGCAGGTGCAAACATAGACAGGAACGGTCCCTCGAATAGAAGAAGGGCATGGCCAAGCAAAAAATTGACACATGAAAAAGTTGCTAAGAGCAGCCAAACTGGCGGTTTCTTAGCAACTTTTTGTAATATAAATATAAGAAAAATAACTGCTGGGTTTCTGTTTGAAAACCCAGCAGTATGCGTTTCACCTTTATAGCGCTTTCGTTTTGAACTTACCGGAGCAGGAATGAGGCTAGAGCTTCAGGTGATCTCATAATCCTTGCCAAACTGAAGGTCTTCAAACCGACGCGTAGCGTCCGGATCCAGATTGGGCAGCGGATCCCGGTCAGAATTCCTGGCGTGGACTATAGTGGGCGCTTCCTCGGCCTCCCCCTCGTTTTGGACAACGGCGGAAACGGACGCCTCAATTTCAACGGAAGGATCAGGGGCGGCCTCCTGGGGAGCCTGGGACGGGACCAGCTCATCCAACCGGGACAGAAAGTCCACTTCTTCGTTGTGAAATTCTTTCAGCTTTTGTACATAGGCAGCAGTAGCCTCCTGGGCCCGCTTCAGCCGGAATTCTTGGGCGGCGATGGCTGCATTCAGTTCAGCGATCCGGGCGTCGGCGTTGGCCTCGGCATCCCTCACCAGCTGGGACTTGCGCTTTTCCGCCTCGCTGACAATGGAGTCGGCCATCTGCTGGGCAGCCAACAGGGTTTTACGCATGGCGTTATCGGTGGCTCGGTATTCCTCCACCGTCTCGCTGAGTACCTTCAGCTTGTTTTTCAGAATCGCGTTGTCGTTGTAGAGAGCGGTATAATCCTCGGTGAGCTGATCGAGGAACTCGTCCACCATGGCCATGTTATAGCCGCCTAGGGTTGCTTTGGCAAAGGCGTGGCTGGCCACTTCCTGCGGAGTCAGCATCGTTCAAGCCCCCTTTGATCAAAAGTACAGGCCGTTGTTTTCCAGTTCGTCAATCAGGTCGCCCAGGATCTCCACATTGTAGGGGGTAATGATGTATGTAGACAGGGCGACCTTCTTGATGGTGCCTTCATTGGCATAGGCCACGCCGGAGAGAAAGTCGATGAGGCGCCGGGCGATATTCTTATCCGTCTGCTCCAGATTGAGCACTACCGTGCGCTTCTCCCGAAGGTGGTCGGCGATCTCCGAGGCGTTTTCAAACCGCTCCGGCTTTACCAGGACCACCTGGAGCTGGGTGGTGGTATGGATGTTGACCACCTTATTGTTGCGTCGGTCATAGTCCCGGTCGCGTTCCCGGTCCCGGACAGGCTCCCGGGTGTTCACGGGAGTGAAATCCTCCTCGTAGGTATCTTCTTCCTCGTCCTCATAAGGCCGGGCAAGACGCTTAAGTTCGTCAAAAAAGCTCATGATCAGGACTCCCTTCCTAGATTGACGGGAATGGGTGAGCGGGGCCCAAACAGGGCAGTTCCCAACCGTATATGGGTGGCCCCAGCACGTATAGCATCTTGATAATCATCGCTCATTCCCATAGACAGGTATGTTACATCTGCCCTATTATCTCCTATTTCCCGTCTTATGTCAACAGCTAACTGCGCTAATTTCTCGAAATATGGCAGATTTTTGCCTGGAGCGGTAGAGGGAGGGGGAATACACATCAGACCGCGAAGACGCACATTGGCCAATTCCGCAGCCAACCTGCCCACCGAAAGAACCTGCTGGGGAGGTAGGCCGGACTTACTCAGCTCTCCAGCCAGGTTAACTTCCAACAGGATATCCTGGACAAGGCCCAGCTTTTCCGCCTGCCGTTGAATGGCTAGCAGCAGTTTTTCTGAGGACACAGAGTGGATTAGGTCCACCTTTCCGACCACGTACTTTACCTTGTTCGTCTGAAGGTGTCCAATGAAATGAACCCGGGCGCCTTCATAGGCACCGGCAGCCAGGTGCGCAGTAAATTCCTGGACCCGGTTTTCCCCGCAAACGGAAATCCCGGCGGCAATGGCTTGCCGAATGGTATCATCCGACTGGGTTTTGGTGGCGGCCACCAGAGTGACCTCCTCTGGAGCGCGGCCGCAGCTCTGGGCGGCCTGTACAATATGGGTGCGCACCGCCTCCAGCCTCTGGGGGAGCAGACTCATTTACCGCACCACCTTTCCGTCGTAGAGATCGGAGGTGTTTAAAATGATTTCGTCTCCGGCCCGAAGCCTGGAGGTATCGGTTTCATCCACCGGCCGGACCAAATAAAACGTATCCCCGGTGTAGACAACCTCTACTTCCTTTCGCTCGGCCTGACGGCCCACCACCGTATAGACGACATAGGTATTTTGCTGCCGCACGCTGCCGTCCTCTTGTTCCACATCCTCCGTTTCCACCCGCAGCGCCCGGCGGGGAATGCGGATGCCTTCCACAGTGTCAGTGACCACATCCACACGTTGGACGCGAAGCAAGGTGGTGTCAGATAGATTGGAGCGGGCAGAAAAAATAGCCAGCGTCTGGTCCTGCCCGGGGACGATCCGCTCCAAAGTCATGGCTATGCCACCGTAAAAGTCGCTGGAAAAGGAAATAGTATAGGAGCTGCCCTGGGACAGCTGAAGGTCATTCTCCCCTGGAAGCAGGGCGGCGAAGTACCAGGTGGAGTTGGTGATCAATTTGCCAATGGAATTGGAGTTGGCGGAGGGCTCCGCGTTCAGCCAATCAGACAACTGCTCTGCGGTAAGGCTGTCCAACATATCAGGGGTGATGAGGGATTCAAACCCATCTACTTGCCCGGAAAAAATTCCGGCCGCAGGAGCCAAGATGGTTTGGGAGACCTGGCTGAGGGATTGGGTTAGAGTGTCCAGCTGGGATTGCTTGTCCGCGATGAGCTGCTCAATATCGCTAGCCGCGCCCGTATCGCCATAGGCGTAATCCCGCTGAAACACCATGGTACGCAGATTGAGGGCGGAATCCTCTAGGTCGGACAGATCGCCGGAGGCGGCCAGTGCCCGCAGGCTGATGATGGAGCTGACCACCTGCTGGTCCAGCCGGGTCACATCCACCGACTGGGTGCCGGTGGACAAGGCATACTGCAACTGCTCGATCTCCGCGCCCAGGCTTTGAATGGCCTGCTGGGTGCTTAGGGCTGAGGCGTCAGAATAGACCAGAGCTACTGCGTCCCCAGCGGCGGCCCGTTCTCCCTCGGAAGGCACCAGGTCCACATAGTTACCAGAGCCGGTCAGCACCTGCTCCTCCCGGACGATAATCCCAACGGCTTCTGCACCCTGATTAACCGAATAGGTATAGGCGGTGGTGGTCGTCAGACCGCTCTGAAAGCCCGTAAGAAGATAGAGTCCAAGATAGATCAAGACTCCGGCGCATAGGACTCCAATCATGATTTTCGTTGCTAAGGTGCTCTCTTTCATGGGATCAATCCTCTATTTCTGTGGACCGTCCGGAAACGGCCTGAGGGAAAGCTTTATGACTGTTCCATATTGACAGGATGTTCCGGAGCGATGGTGGAGATCGCGTGTTTATAGATAACCTGCTGTTTCCCGTCGGACATTAACACCACCACATAAGGGTCAAAGGCGGTGATCACACCACGCAGCTGATAGCCGTTCATGAGGAACAAAGTGACCCGGGCAGCCTGGCGCCGGGCGCAGGAAAGAAAGGTGTCCTGGATGTTGGGCTGACGGCCCACGGCAACGGCGGTAAAACTCATAACTTGCGCACTCCTTTTATTTACCCAGGGCGGTCCCGCCCCGGTGATTATCTGCCGGAAATGATTTCCGGGAGTGCGGTTATTGTAAGCCAGAGGCTAGGATGAGTTCTGTCGAAAAAGTAAGGGCGGAGGAAAAATCCGGATTTTCATCCCAAAAGAACCAATGGGCGTCATGATTGCGGCGGAACCAAGTGAGCTGCCGCTTGGCATACTGCCGGGAACGGAGCTTTACCTCCTCCGCCCCCTCCGCAGCGGGCCGCCCCTCCAGGAGGGCGGCGGCGATCTCCTTGTAGCCAATGGCCTGCATGGCGGTGCACTGGGGGGAAATTCCCGAGGCCAAAAGCCCGCGCACCTCCTCCTCCAGTCCCCTGGACATCATCTGGTCCACCCTCCGATCAATACGGGCCCAGAGCTGGGACCGCTCCCGGAAGCTCAGGGCGATGGTCAGGGGGGTATATCGGTTGGGAATGGCCTGGCTCTCTCGGTTGTGCTGGGAGATGGTCTTTCCCGTGGCCAGGTAGACCTCCAGGGCCCGGATGATGCGCTTGGCGTCGTTAGGATGGAGCCGGGCGGCTGACTCCGGGTCCACCTGGGCCAGCTCTGCCAGGAGGGCAGGCAGGCCCTCCGTCTCCGCCCTGGCCTGAAGCTGGAGGCGCAGGCCATCCCGGCCGGGGAATGGGGCGAACTGACGACCGGCGATCAGATTATCAATGTACAGCCCCGTCCCCCCGGCAATGATGGCCAGCTTGCCCCGGACTAGAATATCGTCCACAATGGGGACAGCCTGATCCACATAACGGGCCACGGAATAGTCTTCCGATGGATCGGCCACGTCGATCATGTGATGGGGAACACCCCCCATCTCTTCCTGGGTAGGTTTAGCGGTGCCGATGTCCATACCCCGGTAGACCTGCATGGAGTCGGCAGACACTACTTCGCCATGAAAGCGCTGGGCCAAAGCTACCGCCAGGGCGGTTTTCCCTGAGGCCGTGGGCCCGCAAATCACAAGAACGTTGGGTTTCATAGTGACCTCCCGCGGGCCCACGGCCGGGACCCCGCAAAGGAAGGACGGCGCAGGTGCGCTGCACAAGGATTTCCCATAGATTTCCTGGGAAAATCTTGGCGCAAGGGCGAATTCAGTTCGCCCGCGCAAGTCAAAAGAACGGGGTCCCCGCGGCGCGCGGCGGCGTGGGGAACGGGCCCGCAGATGACCAAAACATTGGGATTCATGTGATCCACCCGCTTCCCAATACCATGTCATCTTGGTAGAAGACCGCCAGCTGTCCCGGGGTGGGCGCCCGGGCGGGCTGGGCCATGCGCACCTCTGCTCGCCCTCTCTCCAGGGGCACCAGGAGCGCCTCCTGGGCGGTGCGGGAGTGGCGCAGCCGGACGGACACCGGCCGGGGGTCGTCCAGGGGGGTGTCCCCCAGCCAGTTAAGCTCCTCACAGAGGACGGTTTCAGCGGCCAGCCCCTCCCCATGAGAGAGCACCACCTCGTTGGTATCCGGTCGGATAGCAGTGACGAACAGCCGCCCGGTGGAGGAGATGCCCAGCCCCCGGCGCTGACCCACAGTGTAGTGGTGATAGCCCTTGTGGACGCCCAAAACGTTGCCATCCCGATCCACAAAGTTGCCCGGCGGCGGGGTGCCTCCCCGCCGATCCAGCCAGGCGGCGTAATCCTGATCGGGGATGAAGCAGATCTCCATGGAGTCAGGCTTTTGGGCGCTGGGCAGCCCCGACTCCTCCGCCTCCCGGCGGATATCCGACTTAGGCGTATTCCCCAGGGGAAAGAGTACCCGTTCCAGAGTATCACGGCCCAGCCGGGCCAGCATGTAGGACTGGTCATTGGAGACAGGGCCCCGCAGGAGAACAGCCCTCCCGTCCCGCCCCTTTCCCACCCGGGCGTAGTGGCCGGTGGCCACATACCGGGCGTTCACTTGGTCGGCTAGGCGCAGCAGGGAGGGAAACTTCACCGTGGGATTGCACTGGGCGCAGGGGATGGGGGTGCGCCCGGCCAGATAGCCTTCGTAAAAGGGACGGCAGACGTGGCGCTCCAGTTCATCCGCCACCCGTGCCACATGGAATTCCAGGCCCAACCGCCGGGCGTTGTCTGCCGCAGCCTCCTCCCCGCCCAGCCCCACATCCAGATAGAGAGCGATGACCTCATAGCCGACGCGGAGCAGGCGCAGGGCGGCCACTGCGGAATCAACCCCCCCGGACAGGCCCAATACTACCTTTTCCTCTGCCATGTGCCCCCCTCCCCCGGACTGTGCGGATACAGGAAATTTTCCTACTTAACATAACACAAAACAGAGAAAAAGGCAAGAGAATCGACGTACAGGAAAGTCAGTGAAAGAAAGGGGGCAATACAAGCGATGGGAAGGATGGCCGTAAAAAAGAGATGGTAAAATAATAGTGTCAGGAAGAAAAGAAACAGGTTCTATTCCTCCGACACTATTATGGATGGATTGATATAGAGAAATCTTGAGTGGGCGTGCTGGAAAAAGAGGGAAACCGGATGGTCATGGTTTGGCCGGCAGCATGGAACCTGTTTCCTGGAACCGCTGATGCCATGAAAATGCGGCGTTCAGGCGAAGGGGATGATGTCCGCCTTCCCGTGTGGAGGCGCGGAGAAGGGAGGATAACTGGTCCCGGTAGGCTGGATGGGCGCAGTGCTGAATGATTGACCAAGCGCACTCCAAATCGTCTTTTCCACGAAGGTCTGCAATGCCATATTCGGTAATCACAACGTCAATGTAATGGTGAATAATATCCGTGTGGGGAATTTGAGGAACGATACAGGATATGGCGCCATTTTTCCGGACGGAAGGCAGCAGAAGAACAGAGATTGCGGCCTGCTCGGCGAAGGAGGCGCCGCCGCCGATGCCATTGACGACGGATCGGCCATTGACATGGCTGGAGTTGACGTTCCCGAACAGGTCGATTTCCAGGCCTGTGTTTATGGCTAGCAGACCCAATCCGGCGATCGCCGCAGAGCCATTGCACAGTTCCATGCTGCGTAAGACCAAATGCTCCCGCGCAGCAGTTCCCAAGTGTGAGAGCTGCCGTTTGGTTTCCGGCGTGATTGGCAGTGATCCGCCAGATAGAGCTCTGGCCGTACCTTGCTCTAAAAGCGTGAGCATATCGGGCTGAAGCGCGCCGCAAAAGAAAGTTAAATCCTGATAGCCGCTATCTGTAAAGGATTGGATTACAGCCTGAGAAAGCGTCCCAATGCCAGTCTGAATGGGCGGGAGGTCGTTTCCGGGGAACCATGTGTGCAGAAAACTCTGAAAATGTTGACAGATACACCGGTCTATGTCTGTAATCTGGGAAGAGACGGGCGCTTCATCCTGATAATCAGAGAAAACAACTGCGGAAACTTTGGACATATCAATGTCCATTGTTAAAGTTCCCACCCGCTGGTCTGCCCGGCTCAACATCAGCCCGGTGTGCAAAGGGGCCTCATAGATATCGTGCAGGCCAAACAGTTCCTTTGGCTGAGCCGTATTGATCTCGATAATAATATGGCGGGCTAGGCGGCACAGCAGCGGCGTAATACCTACGGAAGAGGTTAAAACCACCTGACCCGATTCCGTCATACCCAAGGCCTCTATTATAGCGAAATCAGGACGGCCGAAGACTCCAGAGGCCACGGCACGGGGGAGCTTCGCCAAGGGAACCTCCACATAATGGATAGCCTGTTGGTTTGACAGGCGGCTAACGGCTTTTGAGGTCGTGAAAGGAATGCGGCGGGCCAAAACTCCCGCAGTTGCCAAGGCCGACTCAACTTGATTGGAAAGTTGTGCCGCAGTAAGCAGGGCAATCCCCTTGGGGAACTGCTCTTTTCCTCGGGCGGCCAATGCTAAAAGTGTAGCTTTCGGATCTCCGGCACCGGTATAGCCGCTGGCTGCGACGAGAGCTCCATCTGGAATCAGCGCGGCGGCGTCCTGAGGTGAGCACACTTTTCGGGATAAGCAGGCAGGCAGATCAGCCATACTTTGTGTCCTCCCGCGCATCTACGCAGAAGCGGTCAGACTGGCCCGCCACGACAAAGGAGTCCAATTTGCGGCCGAACAGTTTTTCTGCTAAGCAACCGGCCCAGATCAGTTTTTCCTCATCAATGCTGGTTTGATATCCCATATCATGGAGCATATTCACAAAATCTTCTGTGGAAACCAGGCCGGTGGGCCCCTGGGCAAAATAGTATTCGCCGGTTCCATGGACGGGCACGCCGTCTATACGGTTGGCAGGCTGCCCCCCGGTCCGGCCCAGGGTGCATTCAAACTGCCGGATCCCCTGCTGCAGGGCGGCATAGTAACTGGCCATACCCATGCCGTGAATATCGTGGACATGGAGCACATGGATGCCAGGATTCGGCCATCGGCTCATGAGTTCAGAGCAGTACTCGGCCATGCGGTCGGGGGATGCAGCTCCATCCGGATCGGAGTGTTCAATTTCGTCGAAGCCCATATCCAACAGGCGGCCCACAAAATCATATGCTTTTTCCAGGGGCATTTCTCCTTCGATGGGGCAGCCAAAAATGGTTCCCACGTTGGCCACGACCCGCTCGATCCCGTTGTCGTGAAGCAGTCTGACCGACTCGGCCGCCTCTCGGAACAGCTCTTCCTGGGTACGGTTCATGTTCTTTCTGGCGTAGGACGCGCTGGTGGCGATCTGGCCGGTCAGAATGCGGTGGATAGGCGCGCCGCTTGCCTTCAGCTTGATTGCCCGTTCCACCCCTCGCCGGTTCAACGCGAGAAAGGTATACTCTACGCCCTCATAGGAAGGAAGCGTCATGGCAAACTCGTCTATTTCCCGGAACTGAGGGATATAGATGGGGTGAGCGAAGGAACCCACCTCAATTTTTTTCACCCCGGCGTCCACTAAGTACGACAGCAATTTATACCGGTCGGGCAGAGACATGTAGTGTTCCTCATGCTGGAGTCCGTCCCGAAGCGTGGTATCTAAAATGGAAACCTCATGTGTAGAAACCATAGTGTCCCTCCGATTCACCTGCGCTCCACAATCAGAGAAACGCCCTGACCGCCGCCGCAGCAGAATGTGATCAGGCCAAGTCCCGCGCCTCGGCGCTGAAGCTCATAGACCATTTTGGTGACCAAGATACCTCCGGTCGCCGCCAGGGGATGACCCAGGGCAATGGCGCCGCCGTTGGGGTTGAGCTTTGTCACGTCCATATCCAGCTCCCTGATGCAGGCCAGGGACTGGGCGGCAAAAGCCTCATTCATCTCAATGACATCCATATCCGCCAAAGTCATCCCAGTCTTTTTGAGCAGTTTCCGGGTGGCGGCCACCGGTCCGATGCCCATGATGTTGGGGTCCACTCCGGCGGAGGAAAATCCGGCAATGTAGCCCAGGATTGGGCAGCCTAGGCTTTTGGCCCTCCCCTCCTCCATCAGGATCACCGCGCTGGCCCCATCGCTGTTGGGAGAGCTGTTCCCAGCTGTTCCCACCCCGCCTGGGCGGAAGGCGGGCTTCAGCTTTCCCAACGTTTCCATCGTGCAGTCCCGCCGGAATACTTCATCGGCATCAACACGGGTGCTGGTACCTTTTTTTATGTCTTCTATCAGAACAGGGATAATCTGTTCCCGGAAATAGTCATTGTCCCAGGCATGAACCGCCTTGCGGTGGCTTTCCACGGCAAAGGCATCGCAGTCCTGCCGGGTGATGCCATACCGATCTGCCAGATTCTCCGCAGTCATCCCCATAGGCGGGTTGCCGATTTCCTCCGGAGCCAGCATGGTCTTTCCCCGAAAGGCCGGGGCGGTCAGATCGTGTAAACGGCGCTGCTGCATCAGCACATAGGGGCGATTAGAGTCGGATTCTACCCCACCAGCCAGCACACACTCTGCATCACCGGCCCGGATCAACGCATCGGCCAGAGAGATTGCAGTCAGGGAGGTCCCGCAGCGCCGGTCGACGGTAATAGCGGGCACCGTAATGGGCAAACCACCCTCCAGAGCCGCATAGCGGGCCATGTTGGATATGTCGTGGGCATAGAGGTTCCCGTAGATCACTTCGTCAACGGCTGCCGGATCAATACCGGACCTGCGTACGGCCTCACCGATTACCAAGGCTGCCAGCCGGTGGGCCGGAACTTCGGAAAGTACGCCGCGGATTCGGCCTACCGGGGTACGTACCGCCGCAACAATAGCTGTTCTTCTCATTGTGTACTCACTCCTCCTCTTCAACAAGCGCAAAGGCCCTTACCCATCCGGCGCTTGCCCTTTCAATCTTGACCGGAACACCGAAAAAGCGGAAGCCATAGGGAGGCAGCTGCTCTAGGTTGGTCAATTTTTCATACTGAACGTATGCCTTCGTGGCTCCTGCCTTATGTCCTTCCCAGCAGATAGAGGGGTCACCGGTCTCCTGGAATCGCTTCGCAGCGTATTCCCGGGGCACATCCCAGCTCCAGGCGTCAGTTCCCACCGCATGGACGCCCTGGTCAATGAGCCACAGGGTTGCCTCCCGGCCTACGCCGCAGCCCTTATGGAGATATTCGGGGGTTCCCCATGCCGACATGGCACTGGTGCGCAGGCAGACTACATCTCCTGGCTTCAGTGTATAGCCGATCTGGTCGAAATAGTTCTGGAAGTCCTCCGGGGTGCAGACGTAGCCGTCTGGCCTATCAAAGAAATCTACCATGACACCATTGCCCATGCACCACTCCAAAGGGACCTCATCCACAGTCCAGGCCGGCTCGCCGCCGTTCATGGTGGGATGAAAGTGATAGGGCGCGTCCATATGAGTACCGGTATGGGTGCTCAGTTGGATCTGCTCGATGGCCCAGCCATGGCCGTCCAGCAGCTGATCCCGGCGCAGTCCGGGGTAAGCCGCCAAAAAGGTGGTGACAGATTCTTCATCTGTGTGGCGGCGGTACCGAATCTTGGGAATCTGTACAGGCTGATCTACCGGAAGGCCGTCAATGATGGGTACGCTCAAATCAACAATTTTCATGTCAGTTTTGCTGCTCCTTCCGATTCTGCTTTCAATGGTTCAGAGGGGACAGGCCCAGAATTTGTCTGGCCTGGGCCGGAGTAGCCGGCCGCTTGTTGAACAGACGGACCAGCTTGACTGCCCGTTCTACCAAAGAGACATTGGTTGCCGGCAGACCGCGGTCCATATAAAGATTGTCTTCCAGTCCAACCCGCACACCATTGGCCCCCAGCGCGATAGCCGCATATAGAATGGGGAGATGTCCAGATCCGATTCCCGTAGCAGACCATAGGCAGCCTTCCGGCAGATGACGGACCAAGTATTGCAGGTTTTCCACTGTGGCCTCCATGCCGCCCAGTACGCCCAGGACGAACTGGCACCACATGGGCGGTTGGATCAGCTTGAGTTTCTCATAGTAATGTCTGGCATTGCCCAGCATTCCCATGTCGAAAATCTCCACTTCAGGCTTGACCCCTTGCTCCAGATAGGTCTTGGCCAGTTCCTTCAGAAAGACGGGATCGTTGTTAAACTCTTTTGTATCGCCCCAGTTAAATGTACCAGCATCGAAACTGCCCACTTCGATCTCCGGAACCCTTTTGAAGTGCTCCATGCGGGACTCGTTGGACCGGATCCCGTCCGGTCCAGGACCGCCGGAGGAGGTGCAGTTGATGATCACGTCGCACTCGGGATCTGACCGGATCAGTGCGACCGTTTTCTGAAACCGCTCCCAGTCCATGATTCCGTTGCAGTTCTCATCCCGCATGTGCAGATGCACCATCGCGGCGCCCGCCTTCCATGCGGCGATGGCATCGGCAGCAATTTCCTCGGGGGTCACCGGTAAGGCATTGTTTTTCTCCTTGGGGGTAGATGTCCCGGTCATGGCGCAAGAGACGATTACGGTTTGCTTCATCAGAGTCTGAATATCCATGATTGCCTCCTGCTCTTTCACAGTTTTCCCGCCATGGGGCAGGCGCACCAGTGGCCAGGCGCGATTTCATCCAATTTGTAGTCTGCCTCCGCGCACGCCTTGGTGGCGTAGGGGCATCGGGGTGCGAACCGGCAGCCGGGCTTGGGGTCTACCGGAGAGGTCAACTCACCCTTCAAGCCCTCCTGCTCCAGGTTATTTGCCCCCAGTGCCGGAACAGGAATGGCGGCCAATAGCGCCTTCGTGTATGGGTGGGCCGGATGCTGAAACAGCTCCCGGGAAGCGGCTCGCTCAATCATCTGGCCCAGGTACATGACCGCGATCTCATCGGAGATATGCTTGACCACGGAAAGATTGTGGGTGATGAACAGGTAGGTTAGTCCCATTTGATCCTGAAGATCCATCATCAGGTTGAGCACTTGGGCCTGGATGGAGACGTCCAGAGCGGATACCGGCTCGTCGCACACCACGAACTTGGGGTTGAGGGCCAGGGCCCGGGCAATCCCAATCCGCTGACGGCGGCCGCCGTCCATCTCGTGAGGGTAGGTCATGGCATAGCGCTCTGTCAGACCCACCGTGCGCATCAACTCATAGGTTCTCTGGGACACCTCCTGCTCGCTGTGATACATATGGTGATAGCGCAGCGGCTCGGAGATCGTCTGGAATACCGTTTTCCGAGGGTCCAACGAGGCGTATGGATCCTGAAAAACGATCTGCATTTTCTTGCGCAGTTCTAGGGACTCCTTCTTGTCACAGTTGAGGATATTCCTGCCCTCAAACAGTACTTGACCTGAGGTGGCCGGCAGCAGGCGCAAAATGGTGCGGCCCAGGGTGGATTTTCCGCACCCAGACTCACCCACCACCCCCAGGGTCTTGCCTGCATCGATGGAAAAACTCACATCATCTACCGCGTGAAGCAGGCCCCGTGGTGTACTGAAATATTTTTTCAGCGATCTGCACTCCAGAATGGGCTGGCCCATCAGGTATCCTCCTCCTTTCCTGCTGTCTGTTCCGCCAGGAGATCCTGCTCCTGATAGAGATTGCACTTGATCTGATGAGTTCCGCCCTGAACCACAGCGATCTCGCCATGCTGGCAGGCCTCAGTACAGCTGGGACAGCGAGGGTGGAACTTACAGCCATTGGGAAGGTTGGTGGGTTCCGGCATCAATCCGTCGATGGGATGCAGCCGCCGGCTCTCCACGTGGATATTTGGAATGGAACGGAAGAGTCCCTCGGTATAGGGATGGTGCTTTCGGGCCGGATCAAAGATATCCTCCAGCGTGCCGTACTCCACAATTTCACCCGCGTACATGATTGCCACATAGTCGCAGATGCTGGCCACCACCCCTAAATCATGGGTGATGAGCAGCATGGATGAGCCCAGTTCCCGGCGCAGACGCCGCATCATATTCAGTACCTGGGCCTGAATGGTCACATCCAGCGCGGTGGTGGGTTCGTCGGCGATCAGAAGCTCAGGGTTACAGGCAATGGCAATGGCGATCACCACCCGCTGCTTCATGCCGCCGGAAAACTGATGGGGATATTCCGTCATGCGGGCGGCGGGAATTCCCACCATCTCCAGCAGGCGGCCGATTTCTGCATCCAGCGCATCGCCCTTTAACTCATGGCGATGAAGCTTTAGGACCTCCGCAATCTGCTCCCGAACGGTAAGAACTGGATTCAGACTGGTCATGGGATCCTGGAAGATCATCGATATCTTGCCGCCGCGGATCTTCCTCATTTGTGCTTCTGTGCAGTCTAATAGGTTGTTCCCTTCAAACAAAATTTCCCCTTGCGCAATTTTCCCCGTAAATTTCGGCAGCAGCCGTAAAATGGACAGTGCGGTAGTTGTCTTCCCCGCCCCGGTCTCGCCGACAAGACCCAGTGCTTTTCCCTTTGGAAGGGCAAGTGTGATGCCGTTGACGGCATGTACAACTTCACCTTCTGTGACATATTGAACCGTTAAGTCCTTGATTTCCAGTAATAATTCCTGCTTCTCCATGTTCTATCCCCCTTACGCCTTTCCCTTGAGCCGCGGGTCGAGGGCATCGCGCAGACCATCGCCGAATAGGTTGATCGCCAGTGCGGTGATGGTAATGAAAATGGTGGGGAAGACCACCACATGCGCGGTGTATCTCAGCCAATCAACCCCATCAGAGGCGATCTGGCCCCATTCCGGCGTGGGAATGGGCGCACCCAGGCCCAGAAAGCTGAGCAACGCGCCCATCAGGATGTTGCGGGCCACCTGCATGGTTGCCTGAACCAAAATGGTACCCAGAGCATTTGGAATGATATGAGTGACAATGATACGCATATGATTTAATCCAATGGCTCGCTCGGCCTCGATATACTCTTGGTCTACTAAGTTGAGGACAGCAGAACGAATGACGCGGGTAAAGCTGGCCAGTTGACCGATGGTAATGGCCACAACTAGCTGGACGATGCCATTGCCAAAGCCGGCGGAAATTGCCAGAGCCAACAGAACGCTTGGAATGGAAATTAGGATATCAAAGGCACGCATTAATAAACTGTCAAATTTCCCGCCGAAATAGGCAGCGGTGGTCCCAAGGGCAACGGCGATGAGGGTGATGATGAGCGTTGTGCCAAAACCTAAGAGCAGAGAAATTCGACTACCGTGAACCACACGGGCGAACAAATCCCGTCCGAGATGGTCGCACCCGAACCAGTGTTCCGAACTGGGTCTGGCCAATTGCAGGGAGGCGTTGTTCGTGATAGCGGTGCTGTAGGGAACAATGAGGTCTGCGAAAATTGCCATGAGAATCAGCAGGATAATCACCACAAGAGATACCATTGCCACCTTGTTCTTTCGTAGGCGGCGCCAGGCTTCCGCATAGGCGCTGTTACTTTTCTTCTTCGCCATGCTGGTTCTTCCCCCCCTCTACTGCAATCGCTTTCCGTTTCTGCTTTCCACTGGAATACTTGGCGCGAAGTCTTGGATCGACTACCGCATATAGCAGGTCTACGATCAGCATGATAATCATAAAGGTAAAGGCCATCAGAGAAATAGCCCCGACCACCAATGGGATGTCGCTCCGATTTAACGCGTCAGACACCAGAGTGCCCAGACCGGGGATGACGAAGACCTTTTCCATTGCCACGGCTCCACCCAACAGCGCGCCTAGCGTCGTGCCACACAAGGTAATCAGTGGAAGAAGCGCGTTGCGAAATGCGTGGCGCCACACGGTCGTAGACTCCGTGACACCCTTCGCCCGGGCGGTTCGGATATAGTCCTGCCGCGTGGTGTCCAGCATGGTGGAGCGGGTAAAGCGGAGGAATTGAGCCGAATAGGAGATCCCCAAGGTAATGGCGGGCAAAATCCAGCTTTTCCAGCCGTTTGTGGTGCCGCTTGCCGGAACAAGGCCCAATCGGTAAGAAAAAAGCAGAATGAGCAGTGCGGCCATGCAAAAGGTGGGGATGGCGGACAGCAGCATGGAGGAGATCGTGGCAATCCGGTCCAGGATAGAGTACTGCCGCACTGCAGACAGCACGCCTAGGGATACCCCCACCAGAACGGCGATTCCGACGCTCAGGAAGGTAAGCAGGATGGTGTTGGGCCAGCGCTCCATGATAATGCCCATGACAGGCTCCCGATAGTAATAGGAAGTTCCAAAGTCTCCATGGAGCAGGTCCCAGATATAGTTTCCATACCGCACGACCAGGGGGTCGTATAGTCCAAGTTCCTGGTTGTATTCATATACCTGCTCCTCTGTGGCGTCTCCTCCCAGGATCATCCGGCCCGGGTTGACATCTGACATGGAGGCCAGGGCGAATACGATGAAGATGATGATCAGCATCATGGGAATGATCATCAGCAATCGTTTCAGTACATATTTCAGCATATCTTATCTCCTGTCCTTTTGTAGGGGCGTGAACCCTAACGACGTGCGATTGCATAAATCCGCAGAGCCAGTGCTTGGGGGCGAAGGGCAAACCCTCCGCCCCCCCAAGCAGAGCTACAGTTCGACGTTAGTAGGTTATTCCTCCCAGTACCAGTTGCAAATATAGTCGCTCAGAATGCTGGGAGACCAATCCATCCCCTTCAGTTGTTCCGGGGCGGCGTAGTTCATCATCTGGTAGGCGATGGGGATATACATGCAGGACTCACCCACCGCGACGCTGATTTCCTCATACATTGCGATACGGGTTGCGTCATCGTAGGTTTCCCCAGCCTGGGTAATCTTATCTTCGATACCCAAGGTGTTGCCGCGTCCGATATATCCGGTGGGAGTGTAGTACAGGCGGTAGAACAAGGGTGCATTATAGGGAATCGAGGCAAGGTTGTGAGCGATGGCCTCGTAGTCGCCAGCAAAGAAGGCAGAGGTCAGAGAGCCGGCTTCCACAGAATTGATGGTCACATTCACGCCGATGGCATTCATACTCTCCTGAAAAGCTGCAGCAAAGGCAGGACCGTAGCCAGAGGTGGATACGGTGAGGGTGAAGGACATTTCTTCCTCGCTTAGCCCAGACTGCTCCAGCATCTCCCGTGCCATATCCAGATTGTAGTCATAGCTGGGAATCTCGTCACAGTAGCCCTCCTCGCCCTCGCTGAGCATGGTGGCCTTGGGACAAGCCACGGCCTGATTGTTCCACACCAGGGAGACGTATTCGTCCTTATTGATGGCATAGGCAATGGCCTTACGGAAGTACTCGTTGTTAAAGGGAGCCTGATCCTGATTGAACGCTAGGAAGTAGGCGGCATACCGCTGGAAGGAATGAACGGTGTACCCATCTGTATCGTTGACATAGTCCACATCCAGCTGGGTGGTGACTGTGTTCAGGTCAATTTCCCCGTTAAGCAGAGAGGTGAGCGCGGTGTTATCATCCGGGATCACCTTATAATTGATGGTCTCAAAATAGGGTTCTCCGCCCCAGTAATCCTTGTTGGACTCCAGGGTAACGCCAACGCCGCTGGTGTTGGAAACGAACTTATACGGGCCGGTCCCGATCAGCATCTGGTCGTTGTCATCGCCGTAGGTTTCCACTACGTTTTTATTGACGATGCACCAGGGGTAGGATGCCAGCTGGAGAATAAAGTTCGGGTAGGCATACTCCATGTTGATCTTGACTGTATGGGAATCCACAGCTTCCGCGCTCTTGATGACTGCGGCCTTGCTGGCGGTGGAAGGCATCTCTTTAGCCCGTTCGATGGTAAAGACCACATCATCAGCAGTGAAATCGCTTCCATCGTGCCACTTTACGCCTTCCCGCAGGTTGAACACATACTCCAGTCCGTCGTCGCTGATCGTCCAGTCGGTGGCCAGGCAGGGGACTGCCTCGAACTTGGAACCATCGAACCGCACCAGGCCCTCAAAAATTTGCACAAACATACAGTACTCCTCGTTCACTGTAGTCACTTGAGGATCCAGGGACGTGATATCTGTGGTAATGCGAAGATTCAGCTCGGGGTGTGCTTTGGTCTCTGTCGCTGAGCCGGATTCGCTGGGATTGGCGGAAGCTTGCCCGCCATCGCCGTTGCAGCCGGCGAATAGGCCAAGACAGAGCATGCCGGCGGTCAAAGCAGCCAAGATTCGTTTCAACTTCATGTTCTTTCCTCCTAAGCATGTTTTTCATCAGATCGCTGGTTGCGGGCGCCATAACCTGGCTGGCTAACGATCCACCCCCTCTCAGCCAAGGCTTGGCGGTATGGGCCTGCACAGGAACAGGCAGTTTTATGGAATGTCGCATAGATAGTATTGCAAACATCGTGCCAGTTTTGCCCTCAAAAAAGCGCCATATTTGTAGGGTTTTGCACAAACAAAAATGCCGATATTGACACAAATAAAAAGAAAGAGCGCCAAATATGGCATATTTGCCATATTTGGCGCTCTTGAGAAGGGGTTAAGGAAGCTGAATTTGCAGCTCCTTGATCTTTCGGTAAAAGGTCCGAAGGGGGATGCCTAGAAGCTCGGCAGCCCTTTGCCGATTCTTCCCACACTTTGACAGGGCGGAAAGGATGACCGCTCTCTGGCATGCGGCTACAGCTTCATCCAGGCGCTCCGGTAGCTGCGCTGGCATGGATGCAAAAGTGGGAACGGTTGGATTTTCCCGCACACTTTGAAAAATCCCAGCAGGCAGATCGGCGGGCATCACGGTTCCCCGCTCACACAGGACCACGCACCGCTCGATAACGTTCTGCAGTTCCCGGACATTTCCAGGCCAATGGTACTGCAGGAATAATTGAAACACATCTTCTGATAGACGCACTTGTTTTCGATACTTTTGATTGTACTTGTCCAGGTAATGGACCGCCAAAAGTGCGACATCATGCTCCCGCTCCCGAAGCGGAGGGATCTCAATGGGAACTACATTGAGCCGGTAAAAGAGATCCTGCCGAAACCGGCCTTCCGCAATCATCTGCTCCAGCGGCTGATTCGTCGCCGCGATCAGACGCACATCTACCTTGATCGGTCTCTGACGGCCAAGTTTTTCTATTTCTCCCTCTTGGAGGACCCGGAGCAGCTTGGCCTGCATGGGCAAAGGCATATCTCCAATTTCATCCAGGAATAGTGTGCCGCCTTCCGCAAGCTGAAATTTTCCCATCTGCCCGCCGCGCCGTGCTCCGGTAAAAGCGCCGTCCTCATAGCCGAAGAGCTCGCTTTCAATCAGACTCTCTGGAATTGCGGCACAGTTCATGGCAATGAATGGCTTGTCTTTCCGAGGGCTGTTTTGAAAGATCAGCCGCGCGAACACCTCTTTCCCGACCCCGCTTTCTCCTCGCAAGAGGACGGTGGCATCGGAACCTGCGATCGCGCTGGCCTTCATGACACAGCTAACAAAGCTATGACTTTCGCCAATGATATTTCCCTGCTTCAAAATTGCCTGCGCCTTCAACTGGCGGTCATACTCCTCCGCCATCTGAGCGGTACGTTTCAGTTCCAGGTTCAGCCGATTCACTTCCGTCGTATCGCGGAAGATGGAAGCGGCCCCAACCAGCTTTCCGTTCAAAGTAAGGGGAAACATGCGGACCGACACATATCGCTGCACTGTCTGAATGAACTGCTTATCCCGAACAATGGGTGCACCGGAATGAAGTACATCCAAAAGGCTTGCCCCGCTCTCGATAATGTGCAGGTCTTTCCCCAAAATTTTCCCGGCGGGGACGCCCAGGATTTTGGTGTATGCAAGGTTTACGTAAAAAATAGTTCCCTCCAAATTTACAGCCACGACAGCTTCATCCAGCTCATCCAGTAATGGCTCCAAAGGGATTTGCTTAATAACCTGAAGAATTTTCCTCACACGGGCGGCCGAAGTGGTTCCTACGCAGAGCCCGGTATCATCCGTTGCGCCGATAAACTGCGCGTCATCGGGAATTGCATCCTCGGTCAGATCATACAGATCGGTTTCTCTGGGGAAGGAACGCTCGCATTTGACATGGGCGCGGTTTGGATTGACCAAATAACCAAGCTGAATGTGGGGCATAGCGCTCTCCTCTCAAAAATGTGCAAATTCAGATGTACGGTTTCCGGAATCAGTCAAGGAACGCGGAGATCATCAAACGGATTATGGGAAGAGCCGTCAAAGCCATCCCCAACCTTCCGGAGCCTGAAAAGCCTTTCGGTCAAGGGTGGCAAACTGGCTGTGTATCCCGAGGGCAGGGCTCCGAAGTGAGAACCGTCGCAGGGGAACATCACCAATCCGGTCCGCCAGCCCCCAGATGTGGGTTGCGGAAGTTCTCTTCGCTTAACATAACACAAAAAGCAGCAAAAGGCAAGCGTGGGCGGAATGTCGATTCGGGTGGTGTGCCTGGACAGTCTGTGACAGATGCGGCTTTCGGCGGATGACGCAAAAAGCGCAACCGGATTTCAGTCCGATTGCGCTTTTTGCTTCTCCAGTCTCAGGTTCAAAATGAGTCGGCCCATTGGTACAGGATTGCCTCCGCCTGGGGGAATTCCCCGTCCTGGTAAACGATGTGGAGGTTATATAGAACACCACTGTCCACAAGATATCCGTCCAGACTCAGATATCCGCTGTCCAAAGCGGAGGAGGCGATCACCTGACAGGGCAGATTGCTGCTGGTCGTGTAAAAGAATTCCTCAAACGTCACATCTTCCGCCGCGCGCACGCCGAAGGTGATCTCCCCTTCATAGTTCTCGGTATAGAGGGAGGAGAAGAGGGATACGCGGATGCTGTCGACCACATAGTCCGTTTCAAGGTTGACCTGCAAGATCTGGCCGCTGACCGTTCCGTGCACGTTCAGGGTTGTCTGCTGCTCCGCCTGCGCCCACTCCGCCGGAGCGGACAGGTCCACCCCGATGAACCGGCAGGCCTCCCCGTGAGATGGAAAATCCCTCTGCCAATGGCCCGGATACCAGCTCTGATGGGGCTGATAGGTCTCGAACTGCCGCTGTATCGTAGCGCCCACCGCGAGAAGCTCCTCCGACAGGTCCTGGGTGGGAATTCTCTCGATGGCGACACTTAAATCGTAACCTGACTCTGTGCGGGAGGTGAAAAGGCCGGTCAGGCGCGTGCCGAAGACACCGGCGGCTGCCGCCACGCACCCGATCAGGAGCAGGGCCAGCATTGCCGCGGCCAGCGCGGCGGGGAGGCGGCGGGTCCGGCGAAAGGGACGATTTGCGCTGCGGTAGGAGACCGCTTCTTCAAGGTACGATTGGTCAACCTCACCCAAGGCCTCGGAAAATTTCTTTGCGTTCACACGAATACCTCCTGTTCCATCAAATATTGTCTCAACTTCTCCCGCAGCCGGGTCAGACGAACCGAGACGGTTTTCTTGGTCAGCCCTACAAGCTGGGCGATGTCCCGGTAGCTGTCGGCAAACCAGTACCGGCGCAGGAAGATCACCCGGTTTTCCAGGTTCAGGGTGTCCAGAAACCGCTCAATCATGTGGGCCAGCTCCCTGGCCTCCAGTTCGTGCTCCACGGTGCCGGAGGCGGGCAGGCAGCCCTCCAGCTCCTCCATGGCCACGTCATAGGCGCTGTTGCGTTTGGCTGCGGTGTTCCGGTCATGGGCCTTCAACGCCAGGTTGCGGACGATCCGGCACCCATAGGCGGAGAGGACCTGGGGCCGCTGGGGCGGGATGGTGTTCCACATGCCCAGGTAGGCGTCGTTGACGCACTCCTCCGCGTCTCGCTGGTCGTTCAGAATGCGAAGGGCCAGGGCGTGAAACAGCTTGCCATATTTTTGATTCAGTTCCTGGATGGCCTGCTCCGAGCGCAGGAAAAACAGGCTGATAATTTTCTCGTCCTCCATGAGCGCCCCCCTTTCACAGATATACTACGAATTCCCTGTGGAAAACTACAGGAAACGGAAAAATTTTACCCTCCGGAGAAGCGATTGGGGGTAAGGTAGGAAATAAAATTGCCAAATAGCCGGAATCATGGTATAATACTCTGTCATCTTATGGGCGCCTCCTCGGAATGCTCTTCCACAGACCAGGAAGGCTGCCTGCGTATCGGGTGTGTAAATTGTGGACAATATCATTTTAATCGGAATGCCCGGATCGGGCAAGAGCAGCGTGGGCGTGGTGCTGGCCAAGGCCCTGGGCTACGGTTTTGTGGACGTGGACCTGGTCATCCAGGAGCGAGAGGGAGCCTTGCTTCAGGAGATTTTGGACCGGAGGGGAATGGAGGCCTTCCTGGATGCGGAAAGCCGAGCCATTCGGTCCGTGGCCTGCCGCCGCACCGTCATCGCTCCGGGAGGCAGCTGCGTTTGCCGGGAGCGGGCCATGGCCCATCTGCAGGGGTTGGGCACCGTGGTCTACCTTGCCCTCTCCCTAGAGGAGGTGGAGGGGCGCATCCACAATCTGGCCACCCGAGGCATTGCCATGGCGCCGGGCCAGACCATCGCCGATGTCTATCGGTATCGGGAGCCGCTGTATCGGCGGTACGCCCATCTCACTGTGCCCGCCGACGGCCAGAGCCTGGCGGAGACGGTGGAAGCAGTGAAATTGGCTCTGGCGGCGCGCGAGAGCGCCGATCAAAAATAAAAAGGACGTAGTTGACCGATGAAATTTCGTGAATTGGGTCTCATCGACCCCCTTGTGAAGGCTCTGGAAAAGCAGGGCTACACCGACCCCACCCCCATTCAAGAGGGGGCCATTCCCCCGGCCCTGGCGGGCCGGGATGTGCTGGGCTGCGCCCAGACGGGCACGGGTAAGACCTGCGCCTTTGCAACCCCCATTCTTCAACGCCTCAATGGCCGGACCCCCAATCCCCGGGTTATCCGCGCTCTGATCCTTACCCCTACCAGGGAGCTGGCCATCCAAATTCAGGACAGCTTTGAGGCCTATGGTTGTTACTTGTCCCTGCGCTCCGCCGTCATCTTTGGTGGAGTAGGCCAGCAGCCCCAGGTGGACAAGATCCGTCAGGGGCTGGACATCCTGGTGGCCACCCCCGGCCGGCTGTTGGACCTCCATGGCCAGGGCCTGCTGGATCTGAGCCATATTGAGATTTTTGTGCTGGACGAGGCCGACCGAATGCTGGATATGGGCTTCATCCACGATGTGCGCCGGGTGATCAAGCTGCTGCCCCAGAAGAAACAGACCCTGTTTTTCTCTGCCACCATGCCCCCGGAGGTGATGGACCTGGTGAACAGCTTGCTCCGCGACTATGCCCGCGTAGCGGTGGACCCGGTGTCCTCTCCGGTGGAGGTTATTCGCCAGTCCCTGTACTACGTGGACAAGGCCAACAAGACCAAGCTGCTGGCCTGGCTGCTGGAGGAGCAGAACATTCCCTCCGCCCTGGTGTTCTCCCGTACTAAGCACGGGGCCAACCGCATTGCCCAGGATCTGAACAAGCGGGGTATCTCCGCCGCCGCCATCCACGGCAACAAGAGCCAGACCGCCCGGGTGCAGGCGCTGAACGACTTCAAAGCGGGCCGGGTACGGGTGCTGGTGGCCACCGACATTGCCGCCCGGGGCATCGACATTGACCAGCTGCCCTGCGTCTTCAACTACAATCTGCCCGACGTGCCCGAGACTTATGTCCACCGGATTGGGCGTACCGGCCGGGCGGGGCATGAGGGCATTGCCATTTCCTTTTGCCAGTTTGATGAGCAGGAGGAGCTGAAGGGCATTGAGAAGCTGTTGGGCCGGAAGATTCCCGTGGTGGCTAATCACCCCTGGCCCATGGCTAACTTCGATCCGCCCCAGAAGGATAAGCACGGCCGTCCGGTAAACGCTGAGGACGCGGAGGCCCGGGCCGCGGCCAAGGAGCGCCGCCGGGCCCGGGACGCGGAGGACAAAGCGCGTGCCCAGGCGGAAAAGGAGGCGGTCCAAGGCCCCGGGCCCATTTTGGAGGCGCAGGGGGCCTTGGAACCGGAGAAAAAGAAACGCCGACGGAGGAAATCTGGCGTTGGCGGACAGCTCGCAGAAGCAGCGGGGCCGATTTTCCGGGAAACGCAGCCAGAGCCCGATTTCGAACGGGAGCGGCCCCTGGCCCGAGGGGTGCGCCAGGGCAAGCTGGAGGATCCCCTGCCAGACCAGCCGGCGATGCCCGCTGCTGATTTTTACAAGCCAAACCCGCTGGACTCCGACGTGATCATGGATGCCACTGCCCGGCTGCTAGCTCCCCGGCGGTCCGTGTTGAGGGGCCCCGGAAAGCGGCGGGAGCCGGAGAAAAAGCAGAAACAGGTGGCGGCTCAGCCGTCCCAGCAGGAACGAAAGGGCCGGCAGGAGAAGCCCGAGACGGAGCAGCCGGCA
>CAJLWS010000002.1 GCA_905210385.1 uncultured Eubacteriales bacterium
TTCTCCTCTGCCGCGCCCCCCTCCGGCAGCTGACGGGCCAGGACGTACACCCCGTAGCCAGCGAAGATCCCGATGGCCGGCGCTCCCCGCACCCGCAGGGCGATGATGGCTTCACATAGCTCCTCCAGACCGCTCAGCTCCAGATAGACCTCCCGGTTGGGCAACTGGGACTGGTCCAGGATCCTCACCCGCCGCCCATCCTCGCTCAGCCGCACATGGCTGGAAAGAAGTTCCTGCGTCTGCTCCATGCTCTCGCACCTCCCGCCGTTTTCCCCATGATACGACGGAAGACGCCGTACTGTCAAGGGTCCCTGCGGCGACGCAAAAGCTTGTCCGGCAGGCCAGAAGAGGCCTGCCGGACGCGGAAAATGTCTGTTCTGTTCCTGTGTGCCGGTCCCCGCTCTCACTCCCGGGCATCTGTCGCCTTTATTTCCTGCTCACTTGACAGCGATAGCCTCGATCTCGCACAGCGCACCCTTAGGCAGATCCTTCACGGCCACACAGGACCGGGCTGGTTTGGAGGTGAAATGCTTGGCATACACCTCGTTAAAGGCAGCAAAATCAGCGATATCCGCCAGGAAGCAGGTCGTCTTAATCACCTTGTCAAAGCCGGAGCCGGCGGCCTCCAGAATCGCGCCCACATTTCTGCAACTCCATTCAGCCTGGGCAGAAATGCCCTCAGGCATCTCTCCTGTCTCAGGGTTCACTGGAAGCTGTCCGGATACAATGACCAGCCCCAGAGCTTCATAAGCTTGCGAGTAGGGGCCAATGGCCCCTGGAGCCTTTGGGGTTTCGATGATGTTCATTGGAATTTCCTCCTTCAAATAGCTAACATTTTTTCTTAAATTCACAGGCGCTCCCGGGCCCCAATCCGTAGTCATGTATGTGTCCATTCTCTGTTGGCAAATTTAATGGGAAGGCCTCTCAGTCTCCTTCCACTGTTTTTCGGTTCGGAGCGTTTCTGATCAGAGCAGAATAATTATAGCAAACCACACGGGCAGGTGCAAGGGAAGATGCAGCTGCTTCCCTCTTAATTACGTACGTCCCCCGAGGCGGTGCCGGCACACTGCAAGTCCAACTGAAAGTCCAGCTGGATTGACCACTATGGGCTGTAGTCCAATGAGCACGATCATGGCCCAGGTGATTCCCGGCGCGGAGGGTTATGCGTCCGGCTGCCCTATGCGGTGATAGGCATGCAGGCATGGCCGGCACCGACCGTACCATTTTACTTATCATGACGGAAAAGAGCCACAGCTGATGGTTTCCTGCAGACACTCTAGATCTCCATCTCCCTGCTAAAAGGCCTGGCCGGCTCCGAGCGGAGCTGGCCAGGCCTTTCCTCTTATCCCGGTGGTTCTTGCCTTCCTATGTAATCGGAGGCCACCCTTTCACAGAACAAAGTTCAGAGCTTCGTCCTCATCAGAGAGAATACAATCTTGGTGCCATACACCTTTACTTTTTAGAAAGCACCTCAGTTTTCCATGAATCCCAACTCATTTAATCCTCAAGCTCTGGATAAGCTCTCTATCCCGCCTCACCTTAGCTCCGTATAGAAACGGCACTTGTCTCCTGGAATAATACTACGGCAAAATTCCACAGGCACATCATGAGAAGAATAGGCAATCCTATCCAGCATAATGGCCGGACTATTCTCATCTACATTGAGATAAATGCTCTCCTGCTTTTGAACAATTACCGGTTCAAATATTTCCTTTGCGCGAGAAACACAGATATTATAGACTCGTTCCAGCACATCATATAGCGAGTTTTTCTCAAAATCAATGGTATCAAGGTTCGGTGCAATTGACACTGGGATACGAGATTCATCCAGCATAATGGGAACATTGTTTGCATAACGAATTCGCTTGAGTACAAACAACTCATCCCCAGGCATAATGAGCAAATACTTGGCCTGTGCCTTGGTTGCAATCTCTCTATTTAGAGATAAAACCTTTGTCGAGGTTTGAATTCCTTGATTATGCATCGCCTGAGAAAATGAATAAAAGCAATTGAGTGCTTGTTCAATTTTAGGAGCCACTACAAAAGTACCTACCCCTTGCTTCCGGCTCAACACCCCATCATGAACCAATTCATTGATCGCTCTCTGCGCAGTATTTCTACTGACCTTGTATTTATGAGACAGCTGTGCCTCGGACGGAATCATTTCCCCCACAGCCCACTTCCCATTTTTAATTTCCGTCAGCAAGTCTTCTTTAATTTGATAGTAAAGCGGCACCAAATTTGTAGAGTCAATCATAGCGTTACCTCATACCACATTCTTTTCTCAGGCGGAATGTCTTCCTATATGGGCGAATAGCCAAACAACCGTTTGGCTATTCGCCCATGATTCATAGATTTTATCTTTTGCTATGTGACAGCCAATTTTAATTTGCAGTTCTATTGTACCATATTCTAATTGACAAAACAATGCTTCATTTTAGGATTTGTGTAGAAAATCCTTCTTTATTGGAATAATTTCTATGATCTACCAACCTCTTGTGAAAATATACTTACCGTCGCGCATAGGGATAAATGACCACTCCCTTTACAACCCGGTTTACCTCGCCTGTGGGGCATGGATCATCCGGTTTGACTCCATTTTTAATCGACTTAAGCAAGGCTATAATTTGGGCCGTTGTCACATCTAACATAGCCGCATATTCGTCGTCCAAATCATTGTCTTCAAAAAAGTGATAATGGTAATCTACCAACGCTTCCAACTCCGTTCTATCTGCAACCGAGATTGTCATCAGCCGATTTTTATGACGCTGTCCACCTAGTTCCCGCACTAAATCCGTTTCATAACGTCTGATATAAGGATCGTTACTGAGATAGAACACGGTCAGTGTTTTGTTGTTTAGAATTGATTTGGGCCCATGCCGAAATCCCAATGGGGACTCAAAAAAGGTTGCCACCTTGCCGGCATTGAGTTCTAGCATTTTCAGGGCAGATTCTTGGGCTATTCCACGCAAAATCCCTGTTCCCAAATAGACAATGCGGTCAAAATTGTAAACATCAACCACATCTTTAAGAATCGTCCAGTCTTCATGAATCAGCCGGCACGCTGCTGTGTACAGTTTTTCTAGCGAAGCGCGAATATCTGTCAAATGGTCTAGCTGAAACGCAGCCAGGGTCGCCAAATACATGGAGGAAAAACTGCTGGTCATGGCAAATCCCTGATCATTGGTATCCGGAGGCAGTTCCAGCGACCAGCAGTTTTCTTTCCCTCTCGTCTGTTTAGCTAGTTCTCCTTGACTATTGCAGGTGATGAGCAGATGGTAAACTTGTTTACAGATCTGATTCGCCATCTCTACCGCCCCCACAGACTCTGGGCTGTTCCCAGATCTTGCGAACGAAACAAGCAAGGTAGGCCTGTCCTTTGCCAGATACTTCTCTGGTTCCACAACCAGGTCCGTAGACCCGCAGCAACGGATCCGGTAGGGTAGTTTGGCATTCAGTGCCTCGCAAGCGCTCTCCCCCACGTAGTTGCTGGTACCAGCCCCCACCATTAAAATGTCAAATGATTTTTGGCTGGTTACTTGGGCAATAAACTTGCGTAGTCCTACGCGTTGACCGTCTACAATTTCTAGCGTCTTCAGCCACATGTCCGGTTGTTGCGCAATCTCTTTGGCGGTATACGTTGCTCCAAGGTCGGCTAGTTCTGTTTCCGTAAAGCCAAATAACATTTTATCTCTCCTTTGCCAGTTCCTTTAGAAGCCATCAAGTTGCTTCTCCGCAAAAATCTACCACTGCGATAGCCAGAATCTTAACCGCCTCAAACAGCTGCTCCAAATCCATATACTCATCGGGACGATGGGCTAGTCCCAGTTGTCCAGGTCCAAAAATCAATGCCGGCGTATCACTGAACAAGTTAAACATCATTGCATCACAAGCGGATTCAAACCCGCATACTTTGGCCTCTCTTTTACATATGTCCCGATACGAAGCCTTTAAGATTTCGATAATCGGATTGCTCAAATCCATCTGGGTCGGATATATTCCACGCATATCCGCATATTCCATATGGGGTGGGTGATCCTTCAGCCACGGATCTTTTTCTGCAGCCTCCATCACAGCCCGTTCAAAGGCGCACCGCACTTCTTCTAGAGACTCTCCCGGCAGCACATCAATCATTAGCTCCATGCTGGCCTGCTGGGGCACACCCATAATGGCGGGATCCCCCGCATGGAAGGAATAGATACAGTCTGTCAGCGCTGGAATTGGATAAACCTCTGGGTCAGAATACAGTATATTATTCCGAGTCTGCTCAAAGCGGATTTTTGAAAAACGTTCGATCTCCCGCTTTATCAGAATTGCCTTATCCAGGGCGCTTACTCCCTCCCACCAAAAGCTGGTGTGGGCACCCACTCCATCCACCGTAATCCGGTAAGCCTGCCCGCCCTTATTAGCCGGTTCAATTTTGAGATCAGAAGGCTCTGTTACAATGGCTGCATCTGCCCGGTATCCTCTTATAATACATGCCAATGTTCCATTATATCCGCCCAATTCTTCATTTACCACGCTCTCCAGGATCACATCGCCCTTTAGTTTGATCCCGCAGTCCTTCAACACCTGTACCGCCATGGACATGGCCGCGATGCCACCTTTCATGTCCACACTTCCCCGGCCATAGAGCCGACCATTTTTCACCGTCCCACTGAAAGGGTCATCGCTCCACCGTTCATGCGGTCCCTCAGGTACTACGTCGCAGTGTCCATTGAGTATTAAATCTCTTCCGCCACCCTGGCCCTTCCAAACGCCTACAACATTCGGTCGTCCATTGTAGTCCAGTCCAGGCCAGTAGCCCTCGTGTTCCGCAAGCCCTGGAACATCCGTGGGTTCAAATACATCCACTTCCAAATCCATCCGGCGGAACAGCTCTGCCACATAGCCTTGTACGCGCCCTTCATCTCCACCCGGCGGATGAGTCACGCTAGGCAGGCGCACCATATCCTGCAAAATCCGGATCAAATCTTTTCTGCGGAGATCTGCCTGTTTACAAATCTCCCGTTTTTTCTCTGCAGTCATTTTTGTCTCTCCTTCATAGCGAGGTGGATCGCTCCTTCTACCGGCTCTCTCTGCGGGGGAATCACAACACCACCCAGCTCAGCTACAGCTTCCACAAATGGGGTCAGAACCCAGTCCTGGGCCTTAAATAGACTCCCTGAGTAAGTAACCGTACAACCTTTCGCGAGGTTCAGGCGCTTCATCAAAGCTTTAACCATACGGGCCAGTTCATTTACTGCCTGTACGTACGCCCTTTGGGCGGTTAAGTCTCCAGCCCGAGCTGCCTCCAACAGATAAAGCTGCAAAGAGGCTACCCGCTCCCGATAGGGGATGTAATCTTGGGCCATTTTGTCGATAAAGGAAATTTCATCATGCAACCTAAGTTGTTTTAACAAAATTTCATACAACGGTCCTTTTTCTTCCCGGCCATCTGCTTGCTGAGAAAACAACTTCATTGCCTTGCGTCCCAACCAATAGCCAGATCCCTCATCGCTGAAATAATCCAGCCAACCGCCACACCGTGCAGTCATCCCTGCTGCGTTTCCGCCAAAGGCAATGGATCCAGTTCCGCACACGACATGCACCCCTGGTTCTCCATCGAGCGCCCCAGTCCATGCGATCTCTACATCGTTGACCACAAGCACCGGAGCTGGCGCAAACAGCAGTTGAGCATGCTGTTTCAGTATATTGTCCTGCACTTCACTTTCTCCATAGCATGGATATCCCACGCACACGGCCGATAGCATATCCACTGTAATCCCTTCCGGAGCCAGACATTGTTTTGCTCCCTCCAGTAGGCGGGCACAGATTGTATCAAAAGTATATTGCCGATAAGACACACCTATCGTCTGATAGCTGCGCAGGATCTTGCCCTTCCCGTCAGCTAGGCAGAACCGCGTTTTCGTCCCGCCACCATCAATTCCCAAGTAATATTCCATCGCCAATCTCAATGAGCATATCTTGCCGTCACAGAATCTACGATTTCCCGAGCCATCTCTAAGGGCAGTGCCTCCATCGTTCTCGGATCAATCATATGGCAGGCATTGTCAAACAACCCTGCCAGTTTAGGTCTGCCCTCGTGCATCCCTGTAGCAATCGCCACCCAGGAACGGGTCATCTGCATCTGTGTCCGGAAGCCAAAGATGGCTGTGTCGCCCACTCTGGCCCTATCCCCTTCCAAAAGCGGCGCATGGTAGTCAATGATCTGGGGAATGCGGTCCCAATGGAGCTCGTTATCCAAGATTTTCTCTGGATCACTCCCCACCAAGGCTTTATACTGGAAATTATCGTCAAAAATGTCCTGCCAAAGCCCACCACCGTGGGCATACGCGCGCCCCTCATATTTATGGGTAATTTCCGTTACATAACAGTAGCTGGGGCGTTCCGGAAGATCTGGATACAATCGGTGGTTCGGCGTGGTCCCCAGCAACCCATGTCCAGGCTCCACATGGGTCGCGCCGGCCGCCTTTAAAATCGGGAAGGTAATTGAAGAGGTGTTTCCAGGCGCATTGATCTGCTTAATATCAATTCCGAGTTTGTCGCGCAGTAGTTCGGCCGCTTCCCTAATGGTTACCATATTCGGAGACGGTTCTGCCACCTCACCCTCGCTGCCATTATACTTAAAGCAAGGAAAAGATACCGTTCCCACTATATTGACATTGGGGTATGTCATGATCTCTCTCGCTTTCAGCAGCAATTCGTCAAAGCGGAAGCCACCCTCCTGTCCAGTGAAAAAAATATCTCCTTCCCGGTACACCCTCAGCAGGATGTCCTGCTTCATACCCAACTGACCGGCTGCGTCAGATACAGCTTTTGCCTGCTCTGTACTGAAAACAGTCCACACCTGTGGGTGTAGTTTCAACACCTTGGGTATTTCCCGCAAGGGAATCTGGTTAAGATGGCCGACATGTCCAACCGTTACGCCATAGCGAGCCATCATATGGCAGCATTGTTCATCCACGCAAACCGTGGCATTGAGTCCCTCCTGCAGAGCTACCTTATTGATCATTGGGTTCCGATTATGCTGCTTGGTCATTATGTAAGTCTCCAGGCCATTATCAACTTTGGCCTGGTAGAGCGCCGCAGCATTATCTCGAATGGTATCAAGATCAAACAGGAACGTATTGGCCGGGATCCGCTTAGCCTGATGCCACTCCACAGCAGTTTGGAGCAAATACGGATTTCTCTCTTTCAGAGTTTGTAAAAACATGCAAGTCCCTCCTGTCAGAATTATTTGATTAGCCTTTGCTCTTACTCTTCGTATCCAGCAGGACTGCTACCAGAATGATGCCCCCCATCAGCACTTGCTGCCAGAAGGTAGACACATCCAGCAAGGTCAAGCCTACATTGATAACACCAATGATTAACACGCCAATTAATGTGCCAAAGATGCTTCCTTTCCCTCCGGACATACTGGTTCCGCCTAAAATAGTAGCTGCGATCGCATCCATCTCTGAACCGCTGGCAGTAGCTGGATAGCCCCCACCCAAGCGGCCTGCCAGGATCATAGCTGCCAGACCATAGAGCGCACCCGCCAGTGCAAACACAATCACACGAGTTCGAACTACATGTAGTCCGGAGTAGTGGCTGGCCAAGGCATTTCCGCCAATGGCGTACAGATGCCGGCCAAAACGAGTTGCTTTCATAAGGAAAATTCCCAGCACGATAATGAGGATCATCAATACCACTGGAACAGGAATCATGTCCAGTATCCACCCTGAACCAAACACCTTAAAATCCGAATCAGAAATGGGAATGGGAGATCCCCCAGTGATGATATTAGCCAGCCCCCGCAACGCTTCCATAAGGGCCAGGGTAGTTACAAAAGCCGGTATTTTCCCCTTCGCTGTGATGATCCCACTTATACAGCCAATAGCAGCGCCCACCACCATTACGGCCAGTAGTGCAGCAAAGGCGGACGGCAACCCCGTTGGTAGCGCGTTGTATACTTTCGCCCCAATCACACTGAGGAACGCGAGCATAGAGCCTACAGAAAGGTCGATATCTCCCAAAATGATAATCATCGTCATCGCTACGGCACAGATCGCATTGGTGCTAACCTGCCGCATGATGTTCATCAGATTACTTTGTTGTAAAAAGTACGGACTCAGTACCGAAAACAGAATAACCAGCAGCAACAGGACGAAAAGCAGCGTAAACTGCCGGAGTTTATCAGCCGAGAAGCAAGAACGTTTTTTCAATTCCATTTATGACACCTCGCATGGTGTGCCCTACTGAATCGCAGCTTCCATGATACGCTTTTGATCCAACAGTTCACGTTTTTCAATCAGGGTTACACGGTGGTCGTGCATAACCATAACTCGGTTACTCACTTTCAAAATTTCGGGAAGATCTGATGATATCATTAAAATGGATACCTTCCTCCTAGCCAGTTGCTGCATAAGCTGGTATATTTCTGCTTTAACTGCCACATCGATCCCCCGAGTGGGTTCATCCAGTATCATGATGTCTGGTTGAATAGACAGCCATTTTGCTAAGACAACTTTTTGTTGATTGCCTCCGCTGAGATTGCTAACCAATTGATCCTGATCCCGAGCTGCTACTGACAACTGTTTCATGTAGTCAGCTGCAATTTCCCGCTCCTGCTTTCCTCTCCACAAAATGGCTTTTAGTTCCCGTAGTTTCACCAAGAGCAAATTCTCTCGGATGGATAACCCACCGATCAACCCAACTCGTTTTCGGTCCTCAGGCAATAGTGCAAACCCATTTTTGATTGCTGTGTCAGGGCTGTTATTTACTATTTTCCTGCCGTTTTTTACAAGGGTTCCATTCCCTGCACGGGTAATTCCAAACAACATCTCTGCCAGCTCCGTTCGTCCTGCTCCAACCAGTCCGAACACGCCGAGTATTTCTCCTTCCAGCAGGTCAAAATTCACTGGCGTTTCACAGCCCATCACGTGAAAATTGCGGACAGATAGGGCCACTGGCGTCCCGTCAGGCAAGGAGTGCGCCGGTACCTCATCTCGTTCCAATTCGCGTCCGATCATCATTTTGATCAATTCACTCTGCGTGGTCTGCGCCACATCCACTGTATTGATCAGGCTCCCATCACGGAAAACAGTAATCCGATCCCCAATCGCAAAGATCTCATCCATTCGGTGAGAAATATAGACAATTCCGATCCCTTGCTGTTTTGCTTGTTGAATCAACCCAAATAGGATTCCCACCTCCCGGTCACTGAGACTGGAAGTAGGTTCATCCAACACTAAGATCCGGGCATTGGATGAAATTGCTTTGGCAATTTCCACCGTCTGCTTTTCCGCAACGGACAGGGTTTCCACCAAACGTTTTGGGTCTGCATGGCACTGCACCTTTTCCAGCTGTTTTACTGCCCCTTGATATAGGGTCGGCCAGTCCACCATGCCCATACGCAACGGCTCATTGCCTAAATACAGGTTCTCAGCGATGCTGATATTATCAATCAAATTGGACTCCTGATAGACCATGCACACGCCCAATCGCTGAGCTGTAACCGGATCCTTTATATTGACCCGCTTAAGTTCCCCCGTTTCGTCCGCCACCCGGATAGTCCCACTGTCCAAAGGAACCGCACCAGCTAATATTTTCATCAATGTGGACTTCCCCGCGCCGTTTTCTCCAATCAACACATGAACTTCTCCGCTCTTAAGATCAAAGTTAACGCCGTGAAGCACCTCGACTCCGCCATACGATTTGGTTATGGCCTCCATTTCTAAAATAGTACATTTTTCCATATATCTTCACCAATTTTAGGAAGGGGAGAGAACGTCTCTCTCCCCTTTTGATGTTCAACCTATATGCGACACGAAGTTACTCATAGGTCCCCGAATTATAGATGTCCTGATACTCCTGCTCCCGTTCCAGGAACTCCTCAGCATTTTCTTTGGTAACTACATGGACCTCCGTGTAGATGTTTTCGTCCACACTCTCGCCTCGTAAAATAGCCGCCATCGTTTTGACAGCCGAATATCCCATCTGATATGGATCCTGACTGATCGTACCGATAAACCGCGGATTCTCCAAAATCGCAGTCAAGGACTCTACGTCGCTGTCTACTCCAAAAATAGGAATATCCACGTTGGCAGCATCTACCGCCGCCAGAGCACCCAACGCGGCCTGTTGGTTGCTTCCCCAAATCATATCCAGATCGGGATGCGCCTGCAGAATGCTCTCAGTGGCATTCAGTGCTGCCGTACGGTCACTTCCGCCATCTCCATAGTAGGTGGCAATCGTGATTCCAGGATACTCTTCGGCCAAGGTGTCTTTAAATCCCGCCTCACGATCTACAGTCGCATCCACGGTAGACCAACCAACGATGGCGATATTTCCTTGCCCCTCTAGATAATCACCCACAAAACGCGCCGCCATACAGCCAATCTCATAGTTGTCAGAAGCAACATGGAAATCCACCTGAGTCTCACTGACACCTACATCCACCGTACCGACCGGGATGCTCTGATTCACTTCTGACGCAATAGGGGAAAGGCCTGCAGAGTCAATCGCATACATCAACAGCCCGTCAATTCCCCTTTGAACCAGATTTTCCACATCGGCAATCTGCGTCTGCATATCATTGTTCGCAGAGGTGGAAATCAACTCGATGCCTTCCTCTCTGGCAGCAACCTCAGCTCCCAAACGCCCGGCAATGCAATATGGGACCCAAGCCCAACCGCAGGAATAGCCGATAACCAGTTCCTCTCCAGGGTTCTCGCTTACTTCCTCTTGTCCCGAACCCTGGGGAGACGGCTCTGTGCTGGGCGGGTTTCCTTGTTCTCCACCGCAGCCAGCAAAAATCCCCAAAATAATGCCAATTGCCAGAGTCAACGAGATCACCTTTTTCATACTATTTCCCCTTTTCTTTGGCTGGTCGCCAGTAGATTTCAAATGGGGTTATTTCTTGCTATCCGTCTTACGAATCAAGCTGCCCCATTTGTTGGCACAATTATAATATTTATATGGTTGTCCCGTCAACCATATAAATGTATTTTGCTATATTTCGTTGTTTTATCCTATTTTAATTTGTCTGTTTTATATATTTTAACGTTTTATTTTTGCTTTTTACTTATATGCTTGACAGGTCAACCATAGGAGGTGTAATTTATATGTAGGTAAGCAACTTGGGGGATCTGGATATGGAAAATAGTTTATATCAACTCATTAAAAAACGAAGCCATGGCATTTCAGCAGGGATTGTCAGTTTTTGCACTGCGCACCCACTTGTCCTTGAAGCTTGTATGGAGCAGGCGCTGCAATTTGACGGTGATCTACTCATAGAAGCTACCGCCAATCAAGTCAATCAATTCGGCGGTTATACCGGAATGCGTCCAGCCGATTTCCGCGATCTGGTCTTCTCCATAGCCGATACAGTTGACTTTCCGAAAAACCGAATCCTTCTTGGCGGAGATCACTTAGGTCCAACGGTCTGGAAAGGTCTTCCTGAGTCTGATGCCATGGCAAATGCCATAGAATTGGTTCGTTCATTTATCTCTGCGGGCTATCAAAAAATCCATTTAGATACCAGCATGCGCCTAGCTGACGATCCCTTAGATACTCCGCTTTCTGACGAAACCATCGCCCGCCGAGGCGCGCTTCTATTTCAAGCCTGCGAAACCGCTTTTGAAGATCTCCGCAAACAGCACCCCGACATTTGCCCCCCGGCTTATGTCATCGGCAGCGAGGTGCCCATTCCCGGAGGAACACAGGGAACGGCAGAAGATCTGTTAACGATCACTCACCCTGAGGCCTTGCTGCATACCGTCGAGGCTTATCAACACGCGTTTACTCAGTTGGGCTACTCTCATCATTTTAATCGCATTATTGGCATTGTCGTTCAGCCCGGTGTTGAATTTGGTGATGATACCATTCACCGTTATGACCGCAACGCCGCACGCTCCTTAACCAATACCGCAGCAAAGTTGCCTGGAATTGTGCTCGAAGGCCACTCTACCGACTATCAGCCTGCCTCACTATTACGAGAAATGGTAGAGGATGGCATCGCCATCCTCAAAGTTGGTCCAGCTCTGACTTTTTCTCTTCGCGAGGGGTTGTTCGCACTAAGCTATATAGAGCGCGAATTGGTTCCCGAATTTCAGCAGGCACACCTCATAGAGACGCTTGATCAGTTAATGAAAAATGATCCCTCGAACTGGGCAAATCATTACTTTGGTACTGAACAGCAGCTACAGATCAAGCGTCGCTATAGCTACTCAGATCGATGCCGTTACTATTTCTCCCACCCTCGCTTCCAGCACGCCACAGAAAATCTATTCCAAAATTTAGATCGGGTCTCTATTCCTATGGGCCTATTACACCAGTATCTTCCAGCTCAATACTACAAAGTACGAGACGGTCGGCTTCCGCTAAACCCTCGCGCATTGGCAAAGGATTGTGTGGTTGAGTTGATTTCAGACTACCAGTATGCAGTCTACCCACAGACTCACTGTCGTTAATATGAACGATTCTGCCTCAGGCACCACATAATATGCAGTCTACGTATTCCCACAAAGTCATAGCATTTTTGAGAAACCGCAATATTGGGTGTTTCTCCCCCACTTCCCTCATGACGAACCTGGCCGGCTCCGAGCGGAGCTGGCCAGGCTTTTCTCTTAGTCAGTTGGACACTGCCGGCCGGTGTGGTCGATGGTATAGTCCTCGCCGTATGCTCCATCCACGATCAGCTCTGAAATGGGCACAAAGGTATAGCCGTCCTGAAGTAGGGTCTCGATGATACTGGGAAGCGCTTCCGGGGTGTGTAGGGCCGCGTTATGAAAGAGAACAATGGATCCTGGCTGCACCTTCGAGGTAACCCGTTTCGTGATCTCTTCTGCCGATAAGTCCTTCCAGTCCAGGCTGTCCACGTCCCACTGGATTGGTTCCATACCCATGGCCCGCACCGCGTTGATCACATGGTCATCATACTCCCCGTAGGGGCAGCGAAACAGGGTGGGCCGCACCCCGGTCACCGCCTCAATCTTATCATTACAGGCATTCAGATTTTGTGTGATCTCCTCCGTGCTCAGGCTGTTGAAATGGGCATGGTCATCGGAGTGGCTCATAATCTCGTGCCCTGCGTCATGCAACGCCTTGACTGACTCCGGATATTTGTCCACCCACTCCCCTACTACGAAGAAGGTGGCTTTAACCTGATAGCGGTCCATGATATCTATGAGCTGCTGAGTATCCTCGTTGCCCCAAGCCGCATCAAAGCTGATGGACAGCACTTTATAGTCCTTCTGTACGCAGTAAATGGGCAGCTGTCTGGTAGTGGCCGACGCTCCCACCACTGCCGGGTTGCTCACCGTTAAGAACATCAACGCAGCAGCTGCCATACACCCCAAAATTGCCAATGTTCTGCGCCGGATTAAAAGAAATCTCATTGTCAGATCCTCCCCCTGTTTTCAGGATACAGTATCAGACTATGAGACCATTTGTAAAATCAGAATCTTTTGATCCGGAACAAAAACAACAACGAACCCAGCCGCCCCAAAAGGCGGCTGGGTCTAAGGTTACGATGGGAAGGTTATAGCCTTCTGCTATGTGTGTCGCCGCCGAAAATGGACTTCAATCCACACCTGCAGATGCAAGTTCCGCAAGCTTTCCCGATAGGCTCAGTCTGGTCAAGCCGCCTCACAGGGAAATGCCAGAGACTGTCCTTCGTTTCAGCTGACGGGAATCGCTACCGGCTTGCCTGCAAAGTCCACAATCGCTTGCATGAATTCCATGGGTTTTTCCCCACTGGCCAAATGCGTGCAATCGCGGAAGATGTGAATCGTTGGCTCTGGGATTCTCTCGGCAATCCAGTAAGCGATTTCCGGACTATACAGAGAACCCGGATCCGCAAAGAACAGCCCGGTAGGCACATCGATGCGCCCCAGCGCTTCCCGGTAGTCTCCGCTGTCACAGGACTCCCAGTAGATCCGGTTGGCATGTCGGTTCTCCTCTGGCGCGCTGATCAAATGCTCCAGCAGCTCTGACTTTCCTGCCGCAGCCGCCTTGGCCCGGACAGCTCGCTCGTACTCCGGGCTCTCGTCAAAGGTGCGCACCTCCTCCGGCGTGTGCTGGAAGATGGTCTGTTCTGCAAAAAATACGGAGAATGCCTTGTAGTTGTGCTCCATATTGTACAGATCCCGCTCCATCTGCTCCCAAGTGTACCACCCCTGGTAAATTCCCAGCTTCCATTCCTTGTCGCTTACCGGCTTCGGCGACATGTCTCCAATGATAATTTTGGACATGTGCAATGTCCCATACTGCTGAAGGTAGTAGAATAACACTGCAGCTCCCATGGAGTAGCCCAGTACCACGGCATCATCAATACGCAAGTGCTCCAGCAGCTCCTTCATGTCTTGCGCAGACCGGGGAATCCCAAGATTCTCAGTAGCCGGTGACTGCCCGCACCCCCTTTGGTCAAAGCACAGGCAGCGGAATCCACGCATACCCAGCCCTTGGAGCAGCGGGCGCTGGGTCTCCGCCTCACCCCCCCATCCGTGAATCCAGACAAAGGGAACCCCTTCTCCAATATCCAGATAAGAAATGACTCCTCCGTCTGAGGCCACAAACGTTTCTCGCACATCTCTCATGTAATTCGCCGCCCTTCTTATTTCAGGCCGAGAATCTCCCGGGCTTCATCCGGAGCCGCTACCTCCCGGCCCAATTCCCGGGCGATGCGGGCCATCTTAGAAATCGGCTCTGCGTTGGACTTTGCCAACTGGCCCTTCCCGATATAGAGGTTATCTTCCAATCCTACGCGGACGTTGCCTCCAAGCACCATTGCCACCGTTGTGATGTCGAACTGCTCTTTGCCCGCAGCCGCGCAGGACCATACAAAGTTGCCCTCTCCGAGCACTTTTTTTGCTGTGTTCACCAGGAAGAGCAGGTTATCCACCGAGGCAGGGATCCCCCCCATGACGCCTGTCACAAACTGGAGGTAGACCGGCGGCTTGACCATTCCTTTCTTTAAGAAGTAAGCGATGTTGCTGATCATCCCCACCTCATAGACCTCAAATTCCGGCTTGGTACCATTTTCGTTCATGACCCGGACATAATCCTCAATGTCCTGGAAGGTATTCGCAAATGGGACAGTATAGGTATTTTTAACAAAGGGAATCTCCCAGTCATACTTAGGCTGTTTAATCTTATCCGCAATGGGGGCAAAGCAAAAGTTTACCGACCCTGCATTGCAGGAGGCCAATTCCGCCTTGCACACCGGTACACTGGCCAACCGCTCCTCAATATTCATACCAATGGCGCCGCCGGTAGTAATCCCCACCACTACATCACACTGCGCCCGCACGCCGTCTGTAATGTATTTCATCAGCGCTGTATCACTGCTGGGCCGCCCATCCTTCGGATCTCGGGCGTGAAGATGGACAACCGCCGCCCCGGCCCTACAGGCGGCTACCGCCTCGGCAATGATTTTATCCGGCGTGTCGGGCAGATAGGGCGACATACTCGGAATATGAACTGCTCCGGTAACAGCAGCAGTCAGTATTACTTTGTTTGACATTGTTCTCCTCCTAAGTATTTGCTTCAGTAGCGCTCACTGGCTTTTAATTGTGTCAGCAAGCGCTTGTTGAACGCATTTTTCACCGCGTCCCTCTGTGGATAATCATAGAAGCCCGCTCCGCTCTTCAGGCCCAACTTGCCTTGCTCTACCTTTTCCCTCAGAAATTCGCAGGCACTGGTGGAGTTATCCAGCTGAGAGAATAGGTTGTCTTCACAGGCGCACCAAACATCCAGACCGCCCATATCCGCTGCTTCCAGGATACCAGTGGTAGCCGCCCGGAATCCGGGGCCAAATTTCAATGCCACATCGATATCCTCAGGGCTGGCCGCACCGATCTCCACAAGATGGAAAACTTCTCTGGCCATCGCATGAAGCATCCGGTTGGCAATGAGGCCCGGGATATCCTTCAGTACCCGCACCGGCCGTTTCCCCGCCCTGACATGCAGATCATAGACCTGTTGGAATACATTCTCATCCATATTTCCAAAGCAGGACAGCTCCGCAATCGGGATCAGATGGGGCGGGTTATACCAGTGGCAGACCATGGCGTGCGCCTTCCGGTGATCTGGCAGATCCTCTATCATCTGCCCCAGCGGAATGCTGGAAGTGTTGCTGGCAAACACCGTATGGGCCGGGCACAACCGATCCAGCTGGGCAAACAGTTCCTTTTTCAGTTCCAGCTGTTCCGGAATTGCCTCAATAACAAAATCTGCCTCCCGCACCGCCGGCGCCAGTTCACCGTATAGGGTGATTCGGCTCAATGTGTCCTCCACCCTATCCTTCTCGATATAGTCCTCCTCTGCCAGGAAATTGAGTTCCTCCCGGATCTGCCCCAAAACGGCTTCCCTCACCCGGTCAAAAGCCTCGTACAGGTTGACTTGGTAGCCATGCATGGCAAACACATGGGCAATGCCATGTCCCATTGTCCCGGCGCCAATTACTGCGATTCTTTCTATCATATCTACTCCCCCTTATCGCCTTTGGGCCTTCAGGAAAGGGCAGGTAATTGGAACCGATCCAGGCAGGCCATGGTGGGCAGAGGAATTTTCCCCTTCTCATAATCCTTGACAATAGAAATAATGGTATCACAAGTGGGTGTGGGAATTCCCAGCTTTCTTCCCCATTCGCTGCAGATTCCCACGATGTAATCAATCTCGCACGGGATGCCCTTCTCCATATCCTGGAGCATGCTCGCCTTCAGCGGGCGGTGGGGTTTGAAGTACTCCCGCAACCATTGCTTTGCGCGCTCCAGTCCCGCTTTGTCCTCAAAGGCAACACTGTAATAGCTCCAGCCCGGAACAAGGTCTTCCAGCACGATGTTGCGTGCCCGTACGATCTTTACAATTTCGTTTCCTACCCATGCCGCACAGGCAACCGCCTTCTCATGATCCAGCACCTCAGCATAAGTGCAGCCCAGGGCCGCCGACATACCGCTGAGCGTGGCATTCTGAATCACCTTGGACCAACGGGTCCCCATCAGATTGTCCATCACCACGCAGGTCCCCGCCAAGTTCAGCAGGTCGCACACCGCCTGTATCCGCTCTGTTTTGGATCCGTCTACTTCCCCAATCTCATAACGCATGGTAGAGACATCAGAGGTCAATTCGGACACGCCGGGGCCCCGGAAGGAAGCCCCCCATCCGACGATACCGCCAACCACCCGCTCCGGGCCAATGATTTTCCCAACAGACTCCTCTGGAACGCCATTTTGCAAAGTGCACACTACGCTCTTTTCCCCTAAATGCGGCAGCAGCTGCCTCAATGCCACGTCGTTGTATGTTTGCTTTGCCAGCAGGATCACTAAATCATAGATGCCCTCCATTTGATCCGGCGTAATGGCATGCACAGGGATCCCGCTCAGCTGCATTTTCCCGATTACAGTAGCCCCTTTCTCATTCAATGCATCCACATGGACCCTGTTGGCGTCAATCAGCGTCATTTGACCGCCATTCTTGGCCACCAGCGCCCCAATGATGGTTCCCAGGGACCCAACGCCCATCAATGCTGCTCTCACAAAAATTACCTCTTTTCCTCTCAGTCAAATTTTTAAGTTTTTTATTTCGTGGCATCCTTTAACTCTGCCCAAATCAGCTCAGAGGCTTGGGCATCCAGACTGACAGGCCCGCTTCCAATATAGGATGAGCCGCCGGGCCAAGTGTGCCCTCCACCTTCCACCACATACGTCACAATCTGCACAGTTCCATCCCCATCGGCATAGGCATCTCTGGAAATAGTCGTCTCATCGTAGGGATTGGTATCCGGAAGTTCTGTATGCTCCGGGGCATTTGGCATACTGTACCGGTCGAGCCACCACTTCACACTGTCATCCAGGGAGTAGGCCCAGGTGTATTCCCGCTCCCCGTCACCATCAAAGTCATAATGCATGCCCTCAATAGGCACAACTGGATCGACCGTCCCCTGTATAAACACAATCTTCACCTTATCTGTTGGAACTACGGTGGTATACTCCGTGCACAGCAAGCCAGACACCACTCCAACCCCTGCAAACTTCTCCGGAGCTTCCAATGCCAGCCGCATGGACATAAAACCGCCGTGAGAGAAGCCGCAGCAGTACACACGTGATGCATCCGCATACCCGCCATCCACAAACAGATCCACCAGATCACACAGGTACTGCACGTCATCCACCAAATATTGCGCACAGGGATCCGTACTGGCTGCGTTCCAGCGGATATAGTTAAAATCAGTCTGCTGTGTCTCGATCACGCTCTTCCCCTCACTGGATAGCGTGCCGTCAGCGTGAATGGTCACAGATTCAGGCGCCACCACAATGAATCCTTCCCGTTCCGCACATTCCACCCATTGGCCCCACTGCAGCTGTGTGGTCGCGTTGGAGCCACTTCCGTGAAGAGTGAGCATCAGGGGAAGTCTGTCCCCTTTCTGATAAGTGGACGGAATATAGTAGTAATACAAGCGGGACACCTGCTGTCTCCTGTATTCATAGACCTCCCGCCCGTAGGCCAGCTCTCCCACCGTGGCATCATCACCCAGCGGAATCTCCTGAGGCTCCTGGGAAACCTCCGGCTCCTCAGATTCTTCCACAACATCAGAACCCTGAACCGTTTCGGTTTCGTCAGGCGGAGTGGAGTCGTCCGCCCCTTCCGAGGACGGTCCACATGCGCAAAGGGTGAACAGCGCAAGTGCTGTCAAACACGCCAAAAGAACCCGCAACATACGTTTCATTAAAGTTGCAACCTCACTTTCCCGTTGTGACATCATTGACAATGGATCCGCTGCCCATCACGCTTGGCGTCCAGCCCTATCGGCTCCCACTCGAAGCCCGGATCCTTAAGAATTCATTTTTGGTCTACATAAATCCCGGTTTCCAGTGTTATTATTTACAAAAACGGGGTAAGACGCCGGACACACAGGCAGTGCAGTCCCATGTGCCCGGCGCCTCGATGCTATTTCTGCTGAAAAACTACAGCCGTAACAATCTCAACAGCTCAGTCAAGCTCATGGATGTCAACGGTATCATAGTGCTCGATCTGCTTGTTCGGGCCCATGCGGAGCAGGTATGCCTCCCATCTGCCCAGGCCGCGCTCATCGAAGTTGTAGACACCAGTCAGGCCCTCATAGCCCTGCATATCCTCTCGGAGATAATTGATAATGGCCTCGCTGTCCCCGCCGGTGGCGGCAGCCGCCTCAAAGAGCAGCATGGCGCAATCGTAGTACACCAGCGTGGTAATATCCGCGGGGAAGCCGGTGGCTTCGGTATACTTCTCGATATACTCCACCACTCTGGGATCGTCAATGATGTACGGAGGAAGGATGGATGCCTGTCCGTAAATGCCTTCCAGCTCATCCTCTTCCATCAGGTCCACAAAGCTCTGCACACCCATGGCTCCGCCAGTATTGATAGGTTCCTCGATACCCATCTGCTTCATCTGGCGGAGAATCTTGGACATGGTAACATCAGCGGACAGGACAAAATAGGCGTCGGGGTCGTTGCTTCTGGCAGAGGTGATGTTGGCCGTGAAATCATTATCAGCGGCATTGATCCACTCAGGGTAGATCTCAATGCCCATCTTCTCCCCCTCTTCAATGAAGTACTCCATCAGACTGCGGCTGTCATCGTCAGTACCCAGCAGGCAAGCCACACTCTTGGCGCCCAGGGACTCCGCCCACTTCAGCATTGGGGCATTCTCCTGCTGTCTGGTCACATAGGAGTTGAACAGCCAATCATAGCCGCGGGTGAAGATCTCATCGGGAGCCACAGTGGTCATCATGGGGATCCGGGCATCCTCCAGCTCTTCCAACATTCCGGCGTACTGGTTACTGCCCACAATTCCGATGATGCAGGACACGCCGTCGTCAATGAGACGCACAGTGGCGTCAATGGCGGACTCCACGGTGCTGCCAGCATCCTCGATGACCAGATCAATCTTCACATCGTGGGTGGCCTCAAAGTCCTCTTTGGCAATGTTCACGCAGGTGTCGATGAGGGGGCCGACGGCAGCCATAGCTCCGCTCTGCAAAGTGGTGTAGCCCACCCGGACCGAGGTCACCTCGGGGGTACCGCTATTGTTGTCGCCGCTAGCGGTGTTATCGGGGGTGTCGTCACCTGTGCAGCCCGCGATGGGCAACAGCATGGCCGCCGCCAGGGCCGCTGCCAGCGTGCGCTGCAGTTTCTTTCCTTTGATGCTCTTCATAATGTTCCTCCTTACATACTTTTTCCTTTTATTTGCATGCTTTTTCGCGCATGTCTTTCCTGAATTACATACAGCTGGAGCAGGTTTTTCCCTCCTGTTTGGAGCTCATACCGCACCTAGGTATGTATCCTGCATTTCCTTGTTGGACGCTACCTCTTCCGTCGTTCCGCTCAGGACCACCTCGCCCATGCGCATCACATAGGCATAATCCGCCATCTCAATGGCCAGCACTGCATTCTGCTCGATGAGCAGGATGCCAGTGCCTTCCTCCTTAATCTTAGTGATGACCTCGAAAATGGTCTCCACAACGGTAGGTGCCAGGCCCAGGGAGGGCTCGTCCAACAGCAAGAGTTTCGGCTCCGCCGCAATGGCTCTTCCGATGGCCAGCATCTGTTGCTCACCGCCGCTGAGAGACCAGCCGGCTTGCTTTCTGCGCTCTTTCAGGCGGGGGAAAGTCTCGTAGACCTTTTCCCGGGTGTCCGAAAATTTCTTGCCTGCGCCCTTTGCGGCAACCAGCAAATTCTCCTCCACGGTGAGGTTGGCAAAGATTCCCCGTCCCTCCGGCACGCTCACCAAGCCCATCTTGGGCAGCTTGTCCGTGGAAACCTTGTTGATCAGCTGACCGTCAAAATACACATCTCCTGTTTTGGTCAGTACGGCGTTGGTGATAGCCTTCAGTGTGGAGGATTTCCCAGCCCCATTCGTGCCAATCAAGGCCACCATCTGTCCCTTTTCCACCTTAAGGTTCAGTTGATTGACCGCAACGATAGGGCCATAATGTACTGACAGGTTCTTGACCTCAAGCATCCTTCACCACTCCCTTCGTCCTCTTGATTCCGGAGCCGAGATATGCCTCTACGACTTCTGGATTCGCTCGCACAGCTTCCGGAGTATCGGAGGCCAGCACTTTGCCGTAGTTCAGCACTGTGATCTTATCCGCAATGTCCATTACAAACTTCATGTTGTGGTCAATGAGCAACACAGCCACTCCGCTCTCCTTGATCTCCCTGATCATGCCCACCAGAATAGCTACCTCCGGCGCCGTCAGCCCCGCCGCCGGCTCGTCCAGCAGCAGAACCTTTGGCTTGGTCATCAGCGCTCTAGCAATCTCCAGCATCTTCTGGTGACCATAGGGAAGGGTGCCGATATAGGCATCCCGCAGATCCCACAGACCCATGTCCACCAGCATTCGCTTTGCAACCGCCAAGGATTCCGCCTGTTCCTTCTTTGCCTTCTTGGTGTTGAAGATGGTAGCCCAAAACCCCGCTTTCTGAGTTCCGTCTCTGGCCACCAGAAGGTTGTCAATGGAAGTCAGGCCGATCCACACCGCCAGGTTCTGGAACGTTCTGGATACTCCCAAGCGGGAGATTTTGTGGGGCTTCAGCCCTACCACGCTCTTCCCATCCAGTTTAATGGCACCGCTGCTAGGCTTGTATACACCCGTAATGCAGTTAACCAGAGTGGATTTCCCGGCGCCATTGGGCCCGATCAGCGCGTGCACTTCCCCAGGAATGAGGTCCAGAGAAACGTTGCTCATGGCCGCCAGACCACCGAAGCTGATGCTGGCATTTTCGACGGAGAGCACAGGCTGCTTGGATATGGGCCCTTCCGGCTTCTCCAGAATGCGGGGCACGTCCTGGATGCTGTCATCATCCCGCTTTTTCATAAAAATCGAATAGAGTTTCTGGAAAAACTTGAACCGGAACAGGACGCTTACCAAACCGCCCGGCAGCACCATGATCACAACGGCCACCAGTACGCCATAGATAGCGGTCATCCAATATTGAAGCGGCTCCAACATCTCCGGCAGGAACACCATAAATACAGATCCGATTGCCACGCCTAGCACTGTTCCGCTTCCGCCCAGGATCAGGATCAGCACCATGGTTAGGCCAGCGCCATAGATAAACTGAGTGGGACTCACCACGCCCAAGGTAAAAGCATTAAGGGCTCCACTCAGGCCAGCCAGGCCGCCGCTCAAAGCCATGGCCAGCATTTTCCGTTTCACGGTATCCACACCTAGAAGTTCGGCCGCCGTATCGTTGAACTTGATCGCAATCATGGACTTACCGTATTTAGAGTTGGCCACCGCGCAGTAAAACCAAGTGGACAGAGCGCAGAACAGCAGGAGCATCACATACAATCCCTTGCGGGAGGTCACAGTAAAAAAGATGAAGTCTGGGTCCCCAATTCCTCTCAGGCCGGTGCCACCACCGGTAACATCCGGCCAGTTTTGCAGCACCAGGCTGAAGAACAGGGCAAAGCCGATGGTAAGGATGGCAAAGTAGATCCCCTTGATTCGGGTGGACAGCAGACCCAGCAGCATACTGAAAATGGCCGTCACCACCACCGCGATAGGCACTACCGCTAAGAAGGGCAGTCCGACCTTGGTAACCAAAATGGCTGCCGTGTAAGCGCCAATTCCCCAGAAGGCTGCCTGGCACAGGTTGGACATACCCGTCAGTCCCAGAGAAATGTTCAGACCCAAAGAGACCATATACAGCAGCAGAGCGTTGTTAATCAGGCCCATGTCCGCCCGGGACTGGATGAGCAGCGGCAGAATGAGCAACGGAATAAGTACGATTACATAACCGATGGCCATGTTTCTCTTTTGCTTTTTCATTTTCATCGCTCTTTTCCCCCCGTTACACACGCTGCGACACGGGCTCCCCCAGGATCCCTTTAGGCCTGATAATCAGCACGACTACCAACACCAGGAAAGCAAAGCCGTCTTTGAACATGGGGGAAACGTAAGCTGCCAGTAAAGTCTCAATAATGCCCAACAGAATGCCGCCCAGCACGGCACCTTCCACCTTGCCGAAGCCGCCTAACACAATGGCAGTAAAACCCTTGCCGATCGCCACGCTGCCCATGGCATAGGTGACAAAATAGATGGGGCCCATCAGAATGCCAGTAAGGCCAGCAATGGCACAGCTAAGCATAATGGTAATGGCCGTCAGCCGTTTGGTGTTGGTACCCAGGAGCTTGGCCACATCAGGCAACTGGGACATAGCGCGCATCTGCTTGCCCGTGATCGTGCGGTTGAAAAAGATCCACAGCAGGATACACACCACCGCCAGTGCGGCGATGAGCAATAGGTACTGATAGGGAATCACCACGCCGCCCAGATTCAGCGTCTCGTTTCCGAAGGGACCCTTCAGCTCCACTGCGTAGGGACCCCAGACATTTGAGGCAATGCACTGAAGCACCATGCTTAGACCGATGGTGGCAATCATGACCGTGAAGATGGGCTTGTTGATCATGGGCCGCAAAACCGCCAGATTTAGGATATATCCAAACAGCACCATGCAGACCAAAGCCAGCAGATAGCCCCAGAACAGGGGCAGATTTAGCGTTGTGGTAAAGGTAACGGCCAGGAAGCCGCCCAGCATCAAGATTTCACCGTGAGCCATGTTGAGAATGCCCACGCCGTTTATTGTGATGACAAAGCCCAGTCCAATCAGCGCATAAATGCTGCCGATGGATACGCCTGCAAACAGATTTTGCAACAGATTGATCAAAGTTGATTACCCCTTTCGTCGCATATAGGCCCAGATGCTTATTCTATTAGAGCTCCCTTCTCCCTTGGGCAATGGTCTTGTTGTCAATCCCATCACGCCCGATCACATACCTGGGAACGGCCTGAGAGAATTGCGGTCACTCGCCGCCAATTGGGCAATCGGTGGCTGATACATGGTGGGCGGCTCCTCTCCAAACCGCAGAAACTTGGTATCGCGGTCAGTCAGAGGTTCCCACTGCGCCAATCCCTCAGCTTTGGGCACTCCCTCCTTGATAAAACCGGCCAAGTAGTCAATCAGGTCCTCAGAAAGCCGATAGTCCTGCTCCTCAAATGGGCGCCAGTTCCGGTCCAAGGTTCCAAAGGCATACCACAGGTCACAGCCATGGTACGCCCCCTCGCCATCACCGCCGGGAAGCTCCCGGTCTAAAAAGTATCCATATACTGGCTTTCTTCCTGTCCGCGCATGGTACCCACCCCACTCCACCGCGAAACTGTACAGGTAGAAGGGCCACATATCATCACGGGACATCCCGATGATACAGGGCACATCAGCAATCTCCCCCTGCAGTGCCAGCATCGGGAACTGGCCAGGAACCCAGTCTCCGTCCACAATGGGCTTGGCACAGTTGTTGGCGAGGTTGCTCTCTGTCGCGCCAGCGGATAACCACGCTTCATAGACTTCCTTCGCCGGAAGATCCTTCAATTCGTCCAGCGACTGTACATCAAACTGGTCCATCACCATCCGCCATACCGCCTCTGATATGCCAGGGCGCGCCGGTGTCCCAAGCTGACTAAAATCACCGCCGCCGCTCATCATTACCGCTCCCCGAAACAGTCCTTTGGCATAGGGGCAATACAGCAAAAGCTGCACAGATAAAGCTCCTGCGCTCTCCCCCATCACGGTAACCTGTTCCGGATCTCCGCCAAATGCCGCAATGTTTTCTCTTACCCAAGTGAGCGCAGCCACCTGATCCTTAAGGGCATAGTTCCCTTTGTGCGCCACGTCATAACCAGTGGCAAAGGCGTTGAGCCGGTAATTGATATTGACTAAAACAACTCCCCTCCGGCAGTATTCTGCACCACGGAATATGTTTGGGGCGGTATTGCTGCCGCTTACGAATGAACCGCCATGAATAAAAACAGCCACTGGAAGGTGATCCCCATCCTCCGGAGTCCAGATATTCAGGTTTAGTCCATCCTGCTCACTGTACTCGTATACCTGTTTCTCCGCGTTTTCATTGTAGTAGAAGTCATTGAAGGCCGCAGGCTGCATTTCATAGAACTGAGCATGCTGACAACATGCAGGTCCCCGGCGTGTTGCGTCGTAAAGTCCCTCCCAACTGCGCACAATCTGCGGATCCTCCCAGCGACCTGCGTTGGCGTACTTGATTCCCTCAAATAGCAGACACCCATCCTGCCTCAACCCTCGGATCTCTCCGCAAGGTGTCTGGCGCCGGACGTAGCTGCACGGTTTTCCTCTGTCCACCATTAAAAGCTTTTCCTCCCTTGTAGGCCTGCGTCTATCCACCCTGTGTACCCTTGGCACTATGGCTCTACGGTGTTGATCTCACTACCGGGCAGAACATTTCCGGCGGTGCTTCACTGAAACGGAGAAAGTGGTTCCTTCCGTCCGTCATCGGGATCCACTCCGGTAATCCCGCTCCACGTGGCGCTCCATCCCTGATAAATCCAGCAAAATAATCTAGCATCACATCGGATAGCCGCCAGTCTGCCTCTGTATACGGACGCCAACTCCGGCCCAGTGTTCCAAAGGCATACCAAAGGTCACAGCCATGGTAGGCACCCGCATCATCTCCAGGAGCCGGGCGTTCCATGTAGTAGCCATAGACCGGACTGCGTCCGTTTTCCGCGTGGTATGCTGCCCAGTCCAGAGCGGCGTTATGTAGGATCTCCGGAATCAAATCCCCGCCGGTGATCCCTATGATGCATGGCACATCGGTCACGGCTCCATCCGCGCGAAGCTTTGCAGGATGATCCGGAATCACATCCCCATCTAAAACAGGATAAGACCCATAGCTCGCCCACTCTGGACTGATCTTACAGGCATCTGTCCAGGCGTCAAAGATCTCTTTGGCTTCCAGCCTGGTCAATTCTCCAAGCTCCAGCGCTCCATAACGTCTGAGCACCGTCTTCCAAATTTCCTGGCTCCACTTGGGGTCTGCCGGAATACCCCGCCCAGTCAGGTCACCGCCGCCGCTCATCATCACCGCCCCTCGGAACAGTCCTCTGGCATAAGGCGTATACAGCAGCAGCTGCACAGACATAGCTCCAGCGCTCTCCCCCATAATCGTCACACGGTTTGGATCTCCGCCAAAAGCAGCGATATTACTTCTTACCCATGTCAGCGCCGCAATCTGATCTTTGATCGCGTAGTTCCCTCTATGGTGACACCCATCCCATGCTGTGGCAAATGCGTTCAGTCGGTAGTTGGCACTGACCAAGATCACACCCCGGCGGCAGTATCCGGCCCCTTCGTTGATGTTGCCCGTGCTGTTTCCACCCGTTTTGAAGGATCCGCCGTGAAAAAACACTGCCACTGGAAGATCCTTTGCGCCTTCGGGGGTCCAAATATTCAGATTCAACCCATCGCGCTCACTGTAACGGTATAGTTCCTTATCTGCATATTGCTCATTGTAAAAAGCATTGAGCGGGTCCTCGTAGTGGGAATAGAACTGCAGGTATTGGCAGCAATGCGCCCCAGGCCCCGTGGCATCATAGACCCCTTCCCAGTGTTCTACCACTTGAGGGTCTTCCCATCTGTCGGCATAGGCAAACGGGACGCCCTTAAATTCAAAGTGGTCTTGCTTCCTGAGCCCACGGAGCCTTCCACAGGGTGTATCAAGGTAGTGAAAGCTGTTCGGCTTATGTTTGCACCCTACCGTAGGCCAGTTTTTTCTCCTACCGCTCACAGTCGGCCTCCATTCGATCTCGCAGACCGATTACCCATTGAATCGGCGGCAGTAGTAGTACACGCCCACCAGCGGGTCCTCCATCGTCAGAACCCCATCCTTCCAGTAGATGCTCCAATCCACGTAGAGCTCCGGATTGTTCACGTCCACCAGGTGCAGGGTGTACTCATCGCTGAGCGTGTAGCTGTTGTGGGTCGTCACCGCGCCCTCTACGATGTAGTCCATCACGTCCTCGGTGAACACGAACTGCTGGTTTGCCACCTCGGTGTACGATCCGCCCGTGAGCAGCTCCCACGCGTACAGCTCCCAGCTGCCCACCAGCTCTTCCGGCTTCACCGCCACCTTCTCAGGTTCCGGTTCCTCCGCCTTCCGGCAGTAGTAGTACACGCCCACCAGCGGGTCCTCCATCGTCAGAACCCCATCCTTCCAGTAGATGCTCCAATCCACGTAGAGCTCCGGATTGTTCACGTCCACCAGGTGCAGGGTGTACTCATCGCTGAGCGTGTAGCTGTTGTGGGTCGTCACCGCGCCCTCTACGATGTAGTCCATCACGTCCTCGGTGAACACGAACTGCTGGTTTGCCACCTCGGTGTACGATCCGCCCGTGAGCAGCTCCCACGCGTACAGCTCCCAGCTGCCCACCAGCTCTTCCGGCTTTACCGCCACTTTCTCAGGCTCCGGCTCCTCGCTGGGCTCATCCGGCTCCGCAGCTCTTCTACAGTAATAGTACACACCCGTAAGCGGATCCTCAAAGGTAAGCACACCATTTTCCATATAGACCTTCCAATCCGTAAAGGCGCTCGGATTGTTCAGATCCACCAGCCGTATGGTGTATTCGTCCGTGAAGGAATAACCATTATGAGTGATGACCGCTCCGCTAATCACATAGTCAATTACATCTCCTGTAAAGACAAATTGCTGGCTGGCCACCTCAGTATAAGACCCACCTGTGAGCAATTCCCACGCGTATAGCTCCCAAGCGCCAGCCAGTTGTGCGGAACTTACCGGTGTCTTCCCTGTCGCATCAAACTGGTTGGCATTCGCCGATCCTTCTCGACAGTAATAGTACACACCCGTCAGGGGATCCTCAAAAGTCAGTATCCCGTCCTTGATATAGACCTTCCAGTCTGTAAAGACACTTGGATTGTTCAGGTCCACCAGCCGTATGGTGTATTCGTCAATAAAGGAATAGCCATTATGGGTGATGACCGCGCCACCAACGATATAGTCAATGACATCCCCTGTAAAAACAAATTGCTGGCTGGCCACCTCAGTATAGGACCCCCCCGTGAGCAGTTCCCAGGCATAAAGATCCCAGGTCCCAATCAGATCCGCCGAAGTGACTGGTGTTTTCCCCGCCGTGTCAAACTGGCTGACATCCTCCGCTTTCCGGCAGTAGTAATACACGCCAGTAAGGGGATCTTCAAAGGTTAGCACTTCGTCCTCCCAATAGATTCCCCAGTCCACAAATACTTCCGGGTTGTTTACATCTGTCAGGTGCAGCGTATATTCATCGGTGAAGGTATAGTTGTTATGGGTAGCCACAGTCCCTTCAACCATGTAGTCCATTACATTCTCTGTAAAGACAAACTGCTGATTTACCACCTCGGTGTACGATCCACCCGTGAGCAATTCCCAGGCATACAAATCCCATGCCCCGATTAGCTCCTCAGGATCCACCGGCGTCCGCTCGGATTCCGGTTCCGCGCTGGGTTGTACAGACTCGGTGGGCCCTACTGAGGAAGTGGGTTGTGCCGAGGGATTCTCTGAAGCATCCTCTCCCCTGCGAGTGGCAAAAACAATGATTAGCAGCACGATTAAAACAACTGCAACCGCTGCCGCAATTCCCCATTGCAGCTTTTTTGTCTTCATTCTCCTCAGTCTCCTCTCAGCATAAGTTTCGATCTTTTTCGTTCCCCTGCGCCATAATTTCTGCTTGTTCTACCCCAAATTTAGCATGGATATTTTCTTTCTGTCAATACAGATCGTTTGCATCACCCCATGCTCTCATTCTGTATTTTTTGTTCGATATATACAAAAACTTACTGCCGCTTTCCGGTATTCCGAAAGCGGCAGTAAGTTTTTCTCTTTATTTGGTTATATTATTCCATAACTATTTTGCATGTCTCGGGCCGTTGGATTTTTAATTAGGTGCAGTATTCCTTCAACATTCTTACGAATTCATTCGCCAATGGGGACCGCACCGTATTTTCCCGTTGCAGCCAGCCCATCTCAAATCGGATGTTCTCGCCGGGCACAGGAATGAGACGAATATCTTCAAAGAAGCCATACTGGCGGTAAATTCCCGGGTTTAACACCACCAATGAGAATCCATCTACTTTGCTCAGGACTTCCCTCATCGTACCCGTGCTGGAGGTTCGGATTTCCCGGTTCGATTTCCCCATGCGGTTCTCTCGAAACACCTGACGCATATAGTCCCACCCTGTAATCCGGGCAGGTGAGCCAGGCGACAAGCTTACCAGTGGCATCTGTTCCAGTCGGTTCAAATCTACACCTTCCACACTCTCGGGATATGCCTTGCTATGCCTACTGACAGCAATGTAGGCTTTCATGTCTCCCACCCGATGGTATTCAATATTGCTTGCCAGCGCCCGGCGTACCCCTTGCTTTAAGGCCTCATGCCAGAAAGATACGACGCCGATCTCTACCTCTCCCTTCTTCAATTTATCCAGTTGCTCGTCAAACCCGCATTCTAAGTAGTTGATTACTATAGAATTCCGGCTATATTTGTTATACACCTCCGAGATCATCTGCTGCATGAAGTGGTAAGAGATAGACGCCAGATTTAGCTCCAGAGATATCAAGCTGCCTTTCTTCTCAAAAATGCGGTCCAGTTGTTCGGCCTGCTCCACCAGATCCTCAGCTCGCTCCACGAATTTCCTGCCAATGGGAGTCAGCCGCACGCCGGTGCTCACTCTCTCAAAAATCTGCGCGCCGACCTCCTCTTCAAAACGCTGCAGCGCTTTGGAAACACTGGGCTGGGAGACAAATAGATTTTGTGCTGCTTGGGAAATTGATCCAGCCTTTGCAATTTCCACAATGATTTCCACTTGCGATAGATTCATGTTTCATTCCCCCTCTTGCCTTTACATCCTGGCAGTTGCTTCCGCCTCCAGTTTATCTCCTCACACACCTAGTTTCTGGTCCAAAGCCCAGCTCTTCGGTCCCTCCCGTTCCCACATTCAGACCGTTATCGTTAGACCAAACCGTCTCCGGTCCATCCGGCACCAAAAGCACCGTTTTCCCGTCTCCCATGCCCGGTCTTCGTGCTAACCTCCCCCGCCATTATTGATATCTTATATGACCAAGCTGCTTTTTTCAATATGCAGGCGGGCATCTCCTTGTTCAGCGGCATGGAACGATAGCAACTCTAACACCGGCCTGCGGCCCCTCTCATCTTGACAAGCAAATTGCTCCGTGGTACCCTCAATTCATTAAAGCGTTAAAGGGCCTTGCCCGCCCCAGCAGGGCACGGTCCAAGGAGGGAGGAAGCCGTGGGGTTAATTTTCCGGGCCATGAGCCGCTATCCCAGAGCGGTGGCCATGAGTATTTTTATTAAGCTGCTGGCCACCATCAGCGAGCTGATGCTGCCCTACATTCTGGAGCACATCATCGACGACGTGGCACCCCTGGGAAATTTACAGGCGGCGGTTTTATGGGGCCTTTTGATGTTCGGGGCCGCGCTGCTGTGCCGGCAGCTGAACGTGAGCGCCAACCGGCGAGCCATTTTCAACGCCCACCGGGTGAGCTACGACCTGCGCCAGGAGCTGTTCCGCAAGACCGTGAACCTATCCGGAAGCCAGTTTGACTCCTTCGGCCTGCCCTCCCTCATCAGCCGAATGACCAGCGACAGCTACAACGTCCAGACCTCTGTTCAGCAGTTTCAGACGCTCTGTGTCCGCGCCCCCATGCTGCTCATCGGCGGCGTTGGCGTCACCCTGGTAATGGACGCCTCCCTGGCCGTTATCCTGTTGGCAATTCTACCGGTGCTCATTCTGGTTGTGTTTGCGGTAACCTCCAAAGGGCTTCCCATGTACAACCGGGTGCAGCAGCGGCTGGATGTGGTAGTGCGGGTCATGCGGGAGAACATCACCGGTATCCGGGTGGTCAAGGCTTTATCTAAAACAGAATACGAAAAGCGCCGCTTTGCCAAGGCCAACCAGGCCATGACCGACCAGGACATCGCCGCCAGCACCGTGATGGCTATCCCCTCTCCCCTGATGCAGCTGTGCATCAACGGCAGCCTCTCCCTGGTGGTTCTGTTTGGGGCCAGCCGGGTGAATGAGGGCCTGATGGAACCAGGCGTTATTCTGGCTTTTCTCACCTATTTCAATATGATCACCATGGGTGTTATGGGACTGTCCCGCATCTTCATGACCCTGAGCAAGGCCGCGGCCAGCGCAAACCGGATGGATGAGGTACTGCAGGCTGAGACCGACCAGCAGATTCTGCCGGGATCAGAGGCCCACACCCCGTCGAGGGACGGGTTCATCCGCTTCGAGCACGTCAACTTCAGCTACGGAGAGGATGCTCCAGACAGCACAGGCTTTGTGGGTGAGAAGCGGGAAAAGGCCCTCACCGACATCAGCTTCACCCTGAAGCGAGGGGAGAGCCTGGGCATCATCGGCCCCACTGGGTGCGGGAAGAGCACCATCATCTCCCTGCTCATGCGGTTCTACGACGTCACCGACGGCGGCGTATTCCTGGACGGGAAAGACGTGCGCACCTACGATAAGGACACCCTCCGTTCCCGCTTCGGCGTCTGCTTCCAGAACGACATGGTCTTCCAGGACACCCTGCGCTCCAACGTCCTGTTTGGCCGGGAGCTGAGCGAGCAGGATTTCCGCGCCGCCATTGAGAGCGCCATGGCGGCGGAGTACATCAACGCGCTGGAGGACGGGGCAGAGCACCAGGCGGCCATCAAGGGTGCCAATCTGTCCGGCGGGCAGAAGCAGCGGCTGCTGGTGGCCAGGGCCCTGGCCGCCCGGCCGGAGATCCTGGTGCTGGACGACAGTTCCTCCGCTCTGGATTACCGCACCGACGCCGCCATGCGCCGGGCCATCCAGGACAATTACGGGGACGCCACCTTGATCCTCATCGCCCAACGAGTGAGCTCCATTATGGGCATGGACCACATCCTGGTGATGGACAACGGAGCCTGCGTCGGCTACGGCACCCATGAGGAACTTTTGAAGAATTGCCCTGCCTATCGGGAAACCTACCAGGTCCAGATGGGTGAGATGGCGTAGAGGAGGGAACACAGATGCCAGGACCGAGAACCCGCACCGGGGTAAAAGTCAAGCCACGGGACGCCAAGGGGGCGCTGCGGCGTATCCTGCGCTATCTGATGGCCTACCGCTGGCTGGTATTGCTCTTCCTGGCGTGCACCCTGCTGAGCAACCTGGGCAACCTGCTGGGCCCCCAGTTTGCCGGCCAGGCCATCGGCGTGGTGGAGGAGGGCTACCGGCAGGGCGCCGGCCACGTGGATATGGCGGCAGTGGGCCGCTACGCCCTGCTCATGCTGGCCTGCTATGTATTGGGCAGCGTGATGAGTTTTCTGGTAAACATCGGCATGATGCGGGTGGGCCGCCGGGTGGCCAGGAATATGCGCCGGGATGTATTCCACAAGTTGATGGCCCTGCCGGTTAGTTTTTTTGACCGCAATCAGGCAGGGGACATCATCAGCCGGGTGAGCTATGACGTGGACGTGGTGTGTATGAGCCTGTCCACCGACGTCATCCAGATCCTCACCAGCGTGGTGACGGTGGCGGGCAGCTTCCTCATGATGTGCACCATCTCCCTGCCCCTAGTGCTGTGCATGGCAGCCACCATCCCTGCCTCCATCCTGTTTACCCGGTACATGGGCCGAAAAACCAGGCCCTTATACGCCAAGCGCAGCGCGGCCTACGGAGAGATGAACGGTTTCTCCGAGGAGATGTTTACCGGCCAGCGCACCATCCTGGCCTACGCCCAGGAGGACCGGGTGTGCCGGGACTTCAGCAAGATCAACCGTGCCGCCGCCGAGGCCTACCGGGACGCCGACGGTATGGGAATGACTATGGGTCCCACCGTGGGCATGATCTCCAACTTTGGCCTGGCCGCCATCGGGCTTGGGGGCTCCGTCCTCTACATCCTGGGGGTGGTGGGTCTGGCCCAGATCTCCTCCTTTGTGCTCTACTCCCGGAAGTTCTCCGGCCCCATCAATGAGATCTCCAATATCATCAACGAAATTTTCTCCGCTCTGGCCGCCTCAGAGCGAGTGTTCCGCCTACTGGACCAACCGGAGGAGGTCAAAGACATATACAACGCAGCCACCCTGGAGCACTGCCGGGGCCACGTTCGGGGGGAGGATGTCAGCTTCGGGTACGACCCGGACAAGACCGTCCTCCACCACCTCAGCTTTGAGGCCAAGCCGGGGCAGACGGTGGCCATTGTGGGTCCCACCGGGGCAGGCAAGACCACCATCATCAACCTGCTCATGCGGTTCTACGACCCGGACCAGGGGTGCATCTATGTGGATGGTACAGAAAACCGGGCCTACACCATGGACTCCCTGCGGCGCAGCTACGCCATGGTGCTCCAGGACACCTGGGTGTTCCGGGGGACCATCTTTGACAACATCGCCTACGGCAAGGAAAACGCCACCATGGACGAGGTGGTGCGGGCCGCCAAGGCCGCCCGCATCCACAGCTACATCATGCGCCTGCCCCAGGGGTACCACACCGTCATCAGCGAGGACGGCGGCAACATCTCCAAGGGGCAGAAGCAGCTGCTCACCATCGCCCGGGCCATGCTGTACGACACCAACATGCTCATCCTGGACGAGGCCACCTCCAACGTGGACACCAACACCGAGCGGCAGGTGCAGAAGGCCATCCGCTCCCTGATGGCGGGCAAGACCTGCTTTGTCATCGCCCACCGGCTGTCCACCATCCAGAACGCCGATCAAATCCTGGTGGTGGACCACGGGGACGTGGTGGAGCAGGGCACCCATGAGGAGCTCATGTCCCGGAAGGGTTTCTATTACCAGTTGTATGCCAGTCAGTTCGGATGACGCAGACCTCCAAAACCAAACCGTCGCGCCCTCCCCATGTATGGGGGTTCATCCTCTCCCACTCCGTCCCGCCTATGCGCCGGGCGCAGGCACGCACCCCATCTGATCCGAATCGGCCGCCCAGCTGCGGAGGCGGCCGCCAATATTGCCGGAGCATAGTTTGGCAGCTCACAGCAGTTTGTGGCCACCCCGGAAATGGACAGGGAGCAAACAGAAAACCAGCAGTTCAATGGTAGGAATAGCTAAGGCGCGGAGCCCAAGCGTTGAACTCCCTGGCTCCGCATCTTGTTCCTGACTATATTCGGCTCCCTCTCCGGTGCGCGCTCCGGAAGAGCGCTTCGACCGCACCCGGCTTGCTCAGCTTCCGGTTTCCTTCCATCAGTGCCAATCAATTGCGCCTCAATGTGCATTGGAAAGGCGACCCTGTTACACCCTTATTCGTATCATTTCCGCCTTGGACAGCTCTCACAGGCTCTCACGGTCCGAATGGGATCCAGCGGTCAGCCGCTCCAGCTTCCTCTTGTCCCGCAGTTCCACGGTCCCCCGGGCCAGGCGCACCATTCCCTCACTTTGAAAATAGCGCAACATCCGGGTCACAACCTCTCGGGCAGTGCCTAAATGATTGGCGATCCGCTCATGGGTGATGCGCAGGTTGTCGCTCCCCTCCAGCAAACTTTCCTCCAACAGGAAGGCAGCCAGGCGCTGATCCATGCGCCCCCAGAGAATCTGCTCCATCAGCCACATAACCTCAGAAAGGTGGGCCGCCATCAGCTCATTGGTATAATTGGCCAGGGGGGCAGACCGCTCCGTTACGCTCCGGTATATCGGCGCCGGGATCACCCAGAATGTCGTGTCTTTTTCCGCCTGAATCATCAGGTCAAACTGCAAATTTTTCATCACGCAGGATGCAGTAAACAAGCAGATGTCTCCGCTGAACAGGCGGTACAGCGTCACCTCCCGCCCCTCTTCTGACAGGATAAACACCCGCAGCTGCCCCTCGCAGATGGCCAGCAGCCCCAGGCAGTCTGAGCCGCCGCTGTGCACCATGGCTCCCGCCCGCGCCTTCCGGAGCGCCGCTGAAGCCTGCAACCGTCCCTGGTCCTCCGCCGTCAGCTTTTCCCACATGGGCAGATACCGGGCCAGATCCTTTCCCGCATCCCCTGTGCCGCCCCGGTCCCCGGTTCTCCCTGCTCCAGCCTGCATCAGGCATCCCCCTCTCTTTCCGGTCTTCCTCCGCCGCGTCCATGGACGCGGGGAACCTTGATTTTTTATTTTATACTATCGCCGCGCCTTTTTCAATACCAACGCATATGGCTCTGTATTCGCTCTGTGTTGACCCCGCTCCCTTGACAACCCGCTCCCCTTTCCTGTATGATACCGGTGTAAGGGCCTGCCGGAAGCGGGCTTTGGGGATGGAATCCCCGTTCTCCCCATCTCCCGTCTTCACTGCCGGAGCACAGAAGGCTGCCGAAACGGTCTGCAGGCCGCTTTGGCGGCTCTTTGCTTTTAACGCCAAAACCATGGAGGTGCTTTCATGACCCTGCGTGACTTTTTCTTTCAGAACCCCCGAGCGGCGGTGGCTTTTTCCGGCGGCGTGGACTCCGCCGTGCTGCTTTGGGCGGCCAAGACCTATGGCCAGCAGGTGCGTGCCTACTGCGTCCGCTCCCCCTTCCAGCCCGTCTTTGAGCTGGAGGACGCCAAGCAGCTGGCGGACATCCTGAACGTGACCCTCACCGTGCTGGAGGCGGATCCCCTGTCCGCTCCAGAGGTAGCCGCCAACGGTCCAGACCGCTGCTACCTGTGCAAACACCTGATCCTCTCCACCATCCTCCGGGCCGCTCGGAGGGACGGCCTCCCCCTGGTGGTGGACGGTTCCAACGCCTCTGACGATCCCACTCAGCGCCCCGGCATGCGGGCTGTGGCGGAGCTGGGAGTTCGCTCTCCCCTGCGGGAGTGCGGCCTGGACAAACAGGCGGTGCGCCAGTTGGCTCAGAAAGCGGGAC
>CAJLWS010000003.1 GCA_905210385.1 uncultured Eubacteriales bacterium
CCGCGCTGTCACCGGCAAAGTCCAGGAAGCCCAGGTCGGCCAGCCAGCCGCCGCCCCAGATCCAGTGGCCCACGATGGGATAGATCACCAGGGTGAGCACAAAGGAGAAGATGATGAAGGAGATGTACTTGATGCGCTCAGCCACCGCACCGGACACGATGGTGGCCGCCGTGCCGCAGAACACCAGCTGAAAGAAGAACTTGCCCCAGAAGGGCACGGATGAGGTCAGGGTATCGTCATAGAAGGATAGGTCGGACTGACCCAGGATGAACAGATGATCGGTTCCCACAAAGGGGTTATCCCCCCCGAACATCAACCCCCAGCCCAGCAGCATGAAGCCCAGGGACGAGATGGCAAAGACGATGAAATTCTTGGACAGAATGTTCACCGTATTCTTAGCCCGGGCAAAGCCGGACTCCACGGAGGCAAAGCCCAGGTTCATAAAGAACACCAGGATGGCCGCCAGCAGGACCCACAGGGTATCCACAATTGAAAACTCCATTTGATTTCCTCCCTCTGCGCCGCCGTCCTGTCCCCCCTTGGTCCCGGCCGGCGGCATCATGAAAATTGGGCGCGCCCCTCTCTCGTGGACACGCCCCCTTGCGAAAAGCAGAAGGCGCTCCGGATTCCGGAGCGCCCTTGCCTTATGGTCGGAGTATACCCGCATTTTTGCAAGCAGTCAATAGCTAAAATTCATTTTCGTGGTTCACCACCAAAGAAAATTCGATTTGCACTCATTTTTGTGCAAGACCTATATCACTTTTTGCAAATTTGGCCTTGCATGCCGTCACAGGATAATACAGATCAGCCCTCCGGAACCCTCGTTGATGATCCGCTCCAGGGTCTCCCGCAGCTTTTCCCGGGCGTCCTCCGGCATACGTTTGAGCTTGCTCTGCAGGTCTTCCCCCACCAGCTCATGGAAGGATCGGCCAAAGATGTTGGAGTCCCAGATCTTCCCGGTATCTCCCTCGAACTGACGGAGTAGATAGTCCACCATCTCTTCCGACTGCTTTTCTGTCCCCATGATGGGGGAGATCTCGGTCTTGATATCCGCCCGCATCATGTGGATGGATGGTGCGGAGGCCCGCAGGCGCACCCCATAGCGTCCCCCCTGCTTGACGATCTCCGGTTCCTCCAGTACCATTTCCTGGACGTCCGGCATAACGATTCCATAACCTGTTTGCTCGACTTGAGCGAGCGCGCCTTCCACCTTTTCATAATTCTTCTTCATGGACGCCAACTGAGTCAACTGATCTATGAGATCTCCGTCATCCGCAATGTTCAGTCCACAGCGCTCGGAGACAGTGCTGTAGAATAGGCTTCGGGGCAGCTCCAAAGTGGCAGTGACCACACCGCTTCCCATATCCATCCGGTTTAGTAGCGCCGAACTCACCTCATCGCGAGTACCCATTGCCGCCACGGCCCGTTCCGCATCCCGAATCCGCTGCAATCCCGCAGTTTCTTCCCGAATCATAGCATATAGGCTGTTCTTGATGGGATGGTCGAAGGGTAATACGTCCACCCAGGCGGGGAGAAATAGATCCATTTGTTTCATGGGGAACTCATGGAGTACTCCCCGGATAATTTCACTCACCCCTCCCTCGTCTAGGGTAAGGCAGTTGACTGACAGGCATGTGACATTGTATCGCTCCGCAATGTCTGCCTGAATGGTCTGCGCCCGGTCGCTGTATGGTTGGGCAGAGTTGAGCAACACCACGAATGGTTTGCCTAGCTCCTTCAGCTCGGTGATCACACGTTCCTCCGCCTCCAGGTAGTCCTCCCGAGGAATATCAGTTACAGTGCCGTCTGTAGTCACCACAATCCCGATGGTGGAGTGGTCCGTAATCACTTTTTTTGTCCCATATTCTGCCGCTTGAGTCATGGGAATCTCATGGTCAAACCAGGGGGTCATCACCATGCGGGGTAGGTCGCCATCGAATTGTCCCATGGCACTAGGAACCATATAGCCTACGCAGTCAATGAGGCGAACGGAAAACGTGCTGCCGTCCTCCATAGCCATGACCACGGCGTCCTCAGGGACGAACTTTGGCTCCGCCGTCATCACAACCCGGCCGGACCCACTCTGAGGCAATTCATCTCTTGCCCGGTCCCGAACATAGGTATTCTCGATCTTGGGTAAAACCAGCGTCTCCATAAATCTCTTGATAAAAGTGGATTTTCCTGTTCGAACTGGACCTACTACACCAATATAGATATCGCCCTGGGTGCGCTGCGCAATATCCTCATACAGCTTGTGATTTTCCAAAGCAGATTCCTCCTCACCCCGTGTTTATTTCATGTGTATGGGGATAAGCTCCGGAATATGACAAGCCAACAAAACGGTTGCCGGAAGGTACGGAAATGATATGCCGCTTAACCTCATCACTTTACCGTGCCGCACTCAACTGCGTTTTGTGGGAATTAGCAAAAGGGTGCCGGTAGCCACCTCGTCATCTGTGATCTCATTCGCCGTTCGGATATCCTGGATGGTGGCTCCACAGGATTTTGCCACCTCCCACAGGCTTTCCCCCTCCCCAACCATTCGAATGATCAGGGATGGCTTGGGCATTTGGACAGCTGGAACCGTTCCTTGCCGCAGGGTGATAACACAAGGAATGCTTTTTTCTTGGATCGTCACCCAGGAAAACAATACCTCCCCGCGCACCTCCAACCCTCCGGTTACCGGAACTGCGGTGAGCTCTCCTATAGGCAAGCACTCGCACCGGCAGCTTCCGCCATCAGGGATGTTGATCTCGCACGAAACCGGAATGGCATAACCGACCCCGCACAGAGCATCATCCTCACTGAGATAGAGAGCCTCCACATGGAGCTGGACAGAACAACTCAGCTTTCCTTCCTCCTGCTTGCACTCTATAGATTCCACTGATGCAAAACAGTCCAATACCTGTTTAGCCGGGATCCCAGACTCACAAAACTGCCGCGCCGTCTCACGACACTCATCATGGACGGCCGAAATGCAAAATGTACAAGGCGCTCGTTCTACGTCCAGTGGACTGCTGGTACAATAGGCATCGCTCATCACGGTAAGTGGCTGCCGTACCCAGAGTACCGCCTGAGCCAATGCCTCAACACTGATCGCCAACTCTCCATCCTGCAGAGTGCACTGCAGACCGGTAGCCAGTATTGACAGGTTCACCTCGCTATCCTCTACCGATTGCGCCAGGTCGAAGATCTGGGAGAATGGCAGCTCAAATCCAGCATTCAATATTGCCGCCCCGCTCCGATAGAGAGTGGACAGATGAAATTCCCCTTTACAAATCAGTTTTTTTCCGATGGCCTTCGCCTCCGCCGCACCCAATTGTAAGCGGTAGTACAGAAGCTCTTCCATTGTGGGTCTAGAGGCAGGCGGACGCAATACGTCGGAAAACAAAAATGATTTTTCCATTACGTCAGCAACAGTCCAATCCTCACTCTGCACATATTGTTTTTCCAGATGATACTCCTTGCCATCCGAGGCATCACAGGTGATTTCGCGCAGCTGCTGCTCATATACTTGCACCAAAAAACTTAACGACGCTCGGATCAGCAATTTCCTCGGATTCATTGCCCGGGCATCCGCAGAGATCACAAAGGCCGAAGCCTGAACCCGACAGTTTTCATGGATCTGAGGGCAGTCTTTGGTGCATTGGAAGGGAAGCTCTGCTTCCATCGACTTTGGCAGATTCTCACCCTCCGGTATGTACAAAACAGTGACATAGACTGAACCGCTCAGCCGCAGAGTGCCCCCTCCCGCCTGCCGATTTTTGAGGAAAATATGTCCTACCGCTGAAACGATGCGGGCTACATCGGGCAGAGCGTCCGGTACAATGCACTCCAAGGTCTCTTCCTGAGCCAATGCGGAGTCAAAGACCAGGTGAAATCCCTCCAGGGTTTGACGATGCAGTTCCATTTCCATAAGTGTCCTCTCCTTGCTTGATGCTCGTTTTTAGCTGCACATGGGAACGCAAACGCATCAGCTCCCCCGTTCCCGTGGACAGGATGCTAAGACACCTATATGAAAAAAAGAGCGCAAATATTCAATCCATGTGCAGAATCTTACGCAAAATCCCGCATAGGACCTTCGGAAATTTTACAACCATAATACGCATAAAAACAGCCTCCTTCCTCATCAACCGGATTCTGTTCCAGTCTATGAGAAAGGAGGCCTGTCAGGTTCCACTCTTTTCAATGCTTTCCATGGCGCTCCCAGCTTTTTTGAGCTGCGGCCTGCTCATACATCCGGATATAGTTCTGGTATCGGCTTGGCGAGATCAAACCGTTCCCAACCGCATCCCGCACTGCACATCCCCTCTCCTTGTAATGAGCGCAGCTACTGAACCTGCACTGATCCGAATAAGGTGCGAACTCGCGAAATGTCTGAGCCAGTTCTTCTTTTGGAACCTGCTCCATCTCCTCTGCATCCAAAGAGGAAAAACCCGGTGTATCCGCAACAAGGCCACCACAAACAGGAAACAGTTCCACATGCCGGGTAGTATGCCGACCACGGCCCAGCTTTTCGCTGACCTCACCTACCCGCAGGGAAAAGCCAGGATGAAGTGTATTGAGAATACTAGATTTTCCAACGCCGGAATTGCCCGTAAAGGCAGAAACCTTTCCCCTTAACAAGGAGGCAAGGCCATCCATTCCTTCTCCAGTTTCAGCGCTGATCTGAAGAGTGTGAAATCCCGCCTTCTCATATACTGCAGCAAGATCATCCATGCGACGCAGGTCACATTTATTGAAGCAAATGATCGGCGTACAAGACTTCCATTCCGCAAGGGCGGTCATCCGATCAATGAGGTAAGGGTCTGTTGCCGGAATCGCCCCCGAGGCCACAATGACCATCTGTTGGATATTGGCCACCATAGGGCGGTGGAACTGATTGATACGCGGCAGCACGGCGTCAACCCGTCCAGTATCATCACCCTGATAAGTGAGCTCAACCCGATCTCCCACCAAGGGCGTAATCCGTTCATGCCGCAGCCTTCCCCGCCCTCGACAGCAGACCACTCCATATGCTTTAGTCTGTACATAATAGAACCCGCTCAGGGCTTTTATAATGATTCCCGTCATGAAGTAAAAGTCAACGGATAGCTGCGCATCAGCTGGTTGTTGATATAGATCTTCACGGTTTCCGTCCCGGTCCCGCTGACGGTACGGCTGAACGTATCCACCTTCGAGGCGTCCACAGCGTTGTCGAATACTGGCCGGTCACCCACCTCGATACGGACGGTAACGATTCCATCATAGGGGGACAGATCCACCTCCACCACGGCAGTGCCCGCAGGCGCATTGACATCCGCTGTTGGTTCCACGACGGGATCGGTCACGTCTGGTGAGGGATCTGCCGATGGCTGCGGCCCGGGGCCCTCGCTGACCTGGAAGTTGATGACGGTTCCTACCTCTACCTCTTCCCCCTGAGAGATGCTCTGCCAAATGACGATCCCCTCGGCATACTCATCATTGGGGAAATAGGAAACGGTTCCGATGGTCAGGCCCAGGCTCCTCACCTGATCCAGTACCTGATCGATGTTCAGCCCCACAAATTGGGTCACAGTCACCGGAGGCTCCTCCTCCGGGCCCCGGCTGATCACGATGGTGACACGGTCCCCCCGCTCCAGACGGGTGCCCGGCACTGGGGTGCACTCGGTCACATAGCCTTCCGACACATTGGCGGAGTACTCCCACTCCTGATCCACCAGCAGCCCCATATCCTGAAGCTCAGCAATGACGGAAGTTGCCTCCTGGCCCACTAGATTATCAGGCATATAGATGCCTTCTTCTCCACCACTGATGGTAACCGTAATCACCCGATTTTCTCCCCGCACCGTTTCACCAGGTTCGGGGTCCTGGGCACAGATTTGCCCTTCCTCATACTCCTCGTTGTACACAGTAGATCCGACCTCCACAGTGAAGTCACCCTGGATGGATGGGTCCGCCTCCAACTCCTCCATGGTATGGCCCAGCAGGGTCGGTACAATAAAGCCTTCCGGCGTATCACCCGAATCTTGGGAGAACAAGGTCACCGCGAAGAAGATGATCCCACCTACAAACAGCAGGATGGCCAAGACAGCGAATACGATAGGAGGAATTCCCCTTCGCCGGGGCGGGTCGTCCTCCTCGTCCATATTCTCCTCCTGGTAGTCCTGCTCACGGGGTCTCCGGATCCGGCCTTGTCCGCCCTCGTGACCTTTCAGACGGTGCTCCCGCTCCCCCGCTGTTGACCTCTCCGCTGAGGCCAGATCAGAGAGGGAGACCACCATGGTAGGCTCCTCTACCTCCTCCGAATCCGGATTCTCATGGACGTGCGGCGTATCGGCGTCTGGATTTTTCCGAAATTCTTTCAGATCCGCAAGCATCGCCTCCGCAGAAGGATACCGCTGATCCGGATCCGGCGCCATGGCCTTTAGTATAATCGCCTCAAGTTTCGGTGGAATATCCGGGTTCAACTCGCGGGGGGGAATGGGAATTGAGTTGATATGCTGAATTGCCACAAATACAGGGGTTTCTCCCTCAAATGGGAGGCGGCCGGTAAGCATTTCATAGAGTACCACACCCGCAGAGTAAAGATCAGAGCGGCCATCCACTTGGCTGCCTTTTGCCTGCTCTGGGGAAATGTAGTGTACAGAACCCAGTGCCTCCTGTGTCAAAGTTGCCTGAGCCGCTCTGGCCAGACGGGCAATCCCAAAATCTGCAACCTTCACGCTTCCGTCCCGGAGAACCAGAATGTTTTGGGGCTTGATATCCCGATGAACGATACCACGGCTGTGGGCATGCCCAAGGGCCCGCAAGATTTGGGTAATGAAATGAATTGCCTCCCGCCAGTTCAGCGGAGTACCGCGCTTTTGCATATACTGCTTCAGCGTCATACCGTCAACCAATTCCATGACAATATAATCCAGACCATCAGAATGGCTGACATCATAGACCGAGACAATATTGATGTGGGAGAGCATGGCAACAGCCTGAGACTCATCATGGAACCGGCGGCGAAAATCCGCGTCTTTTGCCAATTCTGGCTTCAAAATCTTGACTGCCACCAGTCGGTTGAGCCGATGGTCCCGGCTCTTGTAGACCACAGCCATGCCTCCGATGCCAATGCATTCCAAAATCTCATATCGGTTGTCGAGCATTTTACCTATGTATTGATCCATGGTAAATCCTCCTTGTTACAGCTGTGCCATGATAACAGTCACGTTATCTGGGGCTCCCAACTCCAATGTTTGGGCCATCAGTTGTCTGCAGCAAACTTCTGAATCTCCACTTCGACAGGTATCCAGAAGCTGTTGGTCTGACAGCACATTGCTCAGTCCATCTGAGCACAGCAACAGGCGGTCTCCCGAACAGGCCGGCGTCCAAAAGACATCTCCCTGCACCTCGTTGTCCACGCCCAGCGCTCGGGTAATCAGGTTCTTTTTCGGATGCACTCTTGCCTGTTCCTGCGTTAGCTCTCCACGGGCCACCAGAACCTGAACCAGCGAGTGATCCTGGGTGATCTGTTTGATGGTATTTTCTCGGATGATATACGCCCGGCTGTCCCCAATGTTAACCAAACAGAACTCTTCCGGCAGAATCAGCGCACCCACCAGCGTGGTCCCCATTCCCTGATACTCCGGTGTGCTCTCAGACAGTTCAAACACCACACGGTTCGCCTTTTGGCTGGAAACGCGCATCATCTTCAGACGATCATCCCGATTTTGGGGAGGCCGCTGCCGGAAAAAATCCTCCACTGCGGCGGTGAAAGTCTCCACCGCGACAGCACTTGCCACGTTTCCTGCCCGAGCCCCGCCCATGCCGTCACAGACCACAGCCACTGCGATCTGGTCATTCAGCTCCCGTATGGCATAGCTGTCCTGGTTTTCTCTCCTAACCGCTCCCGTATCCGTCAACCCAAATAGATTCATGGCACTTCATCCTTTCCCAGGGTGGGTGGTGCTCTCCCGCGTCTGTTTGCGGCGAAGCTGGCCGCAGGAAGCGTCAATGTCGCCGCCTAATTTACGCCGAACCGTGGCAGTAATCCCTTGCTGGTCCAGCCGCTGCTGAAACTGCCTCACTCTCGGACTTGGCTTCAGCGGGGACTCTTCCACATTGTTCAACGGAATTAGATTGACATGGGCTGGCTGTCCCTTCAGCAGTTCAGCCAACAAATCCGCTTGCCAATCACTGTCGTTCACTCCGTCAATAACGGCATATTCATAAGAAATGCGCCGTCCGGTTTTTTCAAAATAGCTCCGGCAGGACCGCATTAACCGCTCCACACCCACAGACCGGTTGACCGGCATCAACCTTGACCTAGTCTCATCATCTGGGGCATGGAGGGATACGCTTAGGGTTAATTGTAACTCACTATCCGCTAATTTGTCAATTTTGTTCACCAAACCGCAGGTGGACAGGGAAATATGCCTCATTCCGATATTCAAACCGTCCGGATCATTCACCAACCTCAGAAACTGCATCACGTTTTCATAGTTGTCCAACGGTTCACCGATCCCCATCATGACGATATTGGAAATACGGACCCCACTATCCTTCTGTGTAAAAATCACCTGATCCAGAATTTCTGAGGGAGCCAAATCCCGCACTTTTCCTCCTAGAGTAGACGCGCAGAAGACACAGCCCATATTGCATCCTACCTGACAGGACACGCAGATCGTATTCCCATGGTGATAGCGCATGAGTACTGTTTCAATACAGTTGCCGTCCCACAGCCGCCATAGGTACTTAATGGTGCCGTCCAACTTGGATTCCTGCCTACGCACGACCTCTGGCACACTAAGTCGGCAAGTTTGTGCCAGCTGCTGCTGCAGAGTCTTTGGAATGTTGCTCATCTCTTGGAAGCCGGACGCTCCACGATGCAGCCACTGAAATACCTGCTTGGCCCGGAATTTTGGCTGACCCATCTCCTGGAAGAAGGAACGCATTTCTTCCTGAGTCATGGATTTCAGATCAATCATCGACACTTCACCCTTCCCTGCGCAGCTTCGCAATAAAAAAGCCGTCGGTGCCATGGATATGAGGCCATAGGGTGATCATTCCCTCCTGCCTTCCCCAGTAAGGCAGTTCAAATACCTCCAGGGAAAAGTCCGGATGGGCGGTGAGAAAACCGCTCACCACATCCTCATTCTCCCGCTGGAGCAAAGTGCAGGTGGAATAGATCAGTACACCGCCCTTCCTTACATAGGCCGCGTTACAGTCCAGGATTCGGCCCTGTATCGCAGGTAACCCCGCCAAGGACTCTGGATCCTTGTAGCGAATATCCGGCTTCTTCCGAATGATCCCCAGTCCTGAACAGGGCACATCCGCAATTACAGCATCGAACTGTTCCGCCCATTCCGGCCGTAACTGTGATGCGTCCTGAAGCATGGGATGGGGACTGTCTAACTTCAGGCGACTCTTCCCTGCCTCGATCAGCTTCACTTTATGGGGGTGAATATCACAGCATATCACCAGGCCCCTATCCTCCAGGTCAACTGCAGCAGCAAAGGTCTTCCCTCCCGGCGCAGCACAGCAGTCCAACACCCGATCTCCAGGCTTCAGTCCCGCTGCGGAAACCGCCAGCCTGGCTGCGCAATCCTGGACATAAAACAATCCATCTTGGAAGGTGGAAAGCGACTCCAGATTCCCGGTATGATCCAATGTTAGGCAACCGGACATCCAGGGATGAGGCCGCGCTGTTGCCCCCTCTTCTCCCAACCGTTTCTGCAGTTCTTGGACCGAAACACGGCAGAGATTTACCTGCGCCGTAATCGGTGCATCCAGGTTATTCGCCGCAAGCAGGGCCCCGGCCTCCTCCAACCCCAGCCGATTGGAAAATTGCTCAACGAGCCAGCGCGGATGGCTGGTCCGAACAGCCAAAGTGTCTATCTCGTCCCTTTCTTCTGGCTGAGGCAGTGGCATCTGTCGGAGCATGGACCGCAAAATTCCATTGACCATACCGGCCGTTTTCGGATTCCGGCTATGAACCCGTGCCTGGTTGACCGCTTCGTTCACTGCGGCGCTGGAAGGAATTCTATCCATGAAGAGCATTTGATAAACCGCCACCCGAAGGATGCACAGCACCTTGCCCTCCAGCTTTTCCAGCGGAAGCTTGGAGAAACGGCGGAGATGCCAATCCAGCAGCATCTGGTTTTGGAGCACACCATAGCAAAGCCGAGTGGCCAGAGCCGCCTCCCTCCTGTCCAGCCGATTCTCCCGGAGCATACGCTTCAGATATCCGTCTGACCACGCTCCCCGACAACGGAAGGCGTCCAGGGTTTGTACAGCCACCTCTCTGGAGGAGGTCAAGGGATGTCCGTTTCTTCCCGTCATGTGACTGGAATAGGATGGCCAGCTAAAAAGGCGGACGCAGTCATGCGTTTCTTTCCCTCTGGCTGTATCTCCAACAGTTCCAGGACCTCTCCATCCCCACATGCAATCTTCAGCCCATGCCTGTCCGCCTGAACCACACTCCCCGGGGCCTTTCCGGAACACTCGCCCGAAAGGGCGGTCTTCCATACCTTACACCGCACACCGCCCAATGCCGTCACAGCGGAGGGCCAAGGGATCAGACCGCGGACCTGATCATGAATCTGCCTGGCACTCCCGTTCCAGTTGATAGGCGACAGGTCCTTGGAAAGCATAGGAGCATAGCAGGCAAGGGCATCGTCCTGGGGTATCGCTTGTACTGTCCCTGCTTCTAAGTCGGGCAGCGTCTCAATCAGCAGTTTTGCCCCCAGCTTGGCCAGACGATCCCGAAGCTGAGCCGCATCTTCATCCAAGGAAATATCAGTTTTCTCCCAGGCGATGATATCCCCGGTGTCCAATCCCTCCGCCATATACATCAAGGTGACACCGGTATAGTCCTCTCCATTGAGAATTGCCCAGTTAATCGGGGCAGCCCCTCTGTATTTGGGCAGCAACGAAGAGTGGATATTCACGCATCCCTTTGCCGGGAGACCCAGAATTTCCTTCGGCAGAATTTTTCCGTAAGCGGCAACTAGGATCAATTCCGGATCCAACTGTTGCAGAATCTCCAGCGCGGTTCCGTCACGAAGCGTTTTGGGTTGATATACCGGAATATCATGTGTAACGGCATATTCCTTTACAGGTGTTGACATCAATTTCATGCCTCGATTTTTCGGTTTGTCCGGCTGAGTAAACACCCCAACCACCGTCTGCTTGGAATCTACTAAGGCGGTTAGGGCGGGAACCGCAAACTCTGGCGTTCCAAAAAAAACAATTCTCATCGATCTTCCGCCTCCGCCCCAGACTTTTCCATCGCGTCCAGTTCATCTGCAGTGTACAGTCGGTCTGTGTGTTCCACAAATAGGTGTCCATCCAAATGCTCCAGCTCATGGAAGAAACACCGGGCTACTACCCCTTCCCCGGTTATCTCAAATACTGCCCCATTTCTGTCCTGGGCCCGAACGGTGGCCTTGTAGGGACGGGTAACTACGCCGTACTGCCCCGGGACAGAGAGACAACCTTCCAGACCGGTCTGTTCCCCTTCTGAATGGACGATGACAGGATTTATCAGTTCCACCATTTCGTTCTGTTCATTCACCACAACAACCACCCGGCGCAGAATACCCACCTGGGGGGCAGCCAGCCCTACTCCATTGGCCTGGGTCAGGGTCTCTTTCATATCGTCCAATAAAATATGCAGTCGTTCATCAAATTTTTCCACTGGACGACAAACCTTGTGCAGAGCGGGATCGCCTTGAGTTAAAATTTTACGCAGTGCCATATGCGGATTCCTCCTTATGAGCCTTTATTCTTCCGTATGTACGAAAGACGAGTTGTACAATTCCAGTTCATACCTGATCACCCAATTGGGTTCAAATCTGCGAAAATGGTCAGCCCTCGATTGGCCTTATCCCCCTGGGCACGGCGAATCAAATGGGCCACCAGTTGCCGAACCTCCCGGACATTGCGAACGCTGAGCGTGATCCGGTAACGGTAGCGGCCATTTACCTTGACTACCGCTGCGGGAGCGGGCCCCAACAGACGGAATGAATATCCGCCATATGGGGGCTGCTTTAACGCCTGCTCCAGGCCATCTCGAATCTTTAGACAGGCCTGAAGCACAGCGGTCTCCTCTAAACCTGACACGCCCAGTACAAAAAGATCGCTAAATGGGGGGAAAAATCGAAGCTGACGCATGCGGATTTCGCTTTTGTAGAAAGCGTCATAGTCCTGACGCGCCGCATACTGTATCACCTCATTTTCCGGGGTATAGGTCTGGATTAAGGCCCGTCCTATCTTGTCTCCACGGCCAGATCTTCCCACCACCTGGGTCAGCAGTGAAAAGGTGCGCTCCCCCGCCCGAAAATCCTCCACATAGAGGGCCTGGTCCGCCTCCAATGCACCTACCAGCGTGACGTTTTCAAAGTCCAATCCTTTGGCGACCATCTGCGTTCCCAGCAGAACAGGGATGTTTTCTTTCTGAAACTGCTCCAGAATCATATCGTGGCTGTGGGTCGCGGAGACGGTATCTGCGTCCATACGAAGGATTCGAATGCCGGGTAGTTTCTGGCGCAATTCCTCCTCTGCCTTTTGCGTCCCAACGCCGATAAAGTTAAGGATGCCTCCGCAATGGGGACAGCGTTCAGGCAGCGGCTCTGAGTGCCCGCAGTAATGACACATCAAACGATGATTGGCAGAATGATACGTCAGATGCACGGAACATCGGGGACAAGTGGGTACCTGTCCGCACTCTCCACAGCTTACCAGGCGGTTGGCGCCACGTCGGTTCAAAAAAAGAATGGCCTGTTCTCCCCGCTCTGAGGTATCCTTCAGGGCCTGCTCCAGCGCTCCGCTGATGCAGCCACCATTCCCCCGGCGCAATTCGCGCTTCATATCCACAATAGATACGTTAGGCATTTGATGGTCGTTATAGCGATGCGTCATCTTCAGCAGATGATAGGTGCCGTTTTGGGCGTGGTACATGCTCTCCACACAAGGCGTCGCGGAACCCAGAACCAGCAAGGCTTTGGATTTATAGCATCGGTATTTTGCCACATCTCTGGCATGGTACCGCGGCGTTTGCTCTGATTTATAGGCCGGCTCCTGCTCCTCATCCAGAATGATCACTCCCAAGTTGGATAAGGGTGCAAAAACTGCAGAGCGGGTTCCCACAGCAACAACGGCCTTGCCGCTTCGCACCCGCTTCCACTCATCATAGCGTTCTCCAGTTGTAAGGCCGCTGTGGAGAATAGCGACTTGGCCGCCGAAATGGGATAAGAAAATGTGCATCAGCTGGGGGGTCAAGGCAATCTCCGGCACCAAAACCAGCGCGGACTTCCCCCGTTCCAGCATCCACTGGATCAGCCGGATATAAACCTGGGTTTTTCCGCTCCCGGTGACCCCATACAGCAGTGCTATCTCAGGCCTTCCGCTTTCAGACAGGGCGGTCATCGCCGCAAAAGCCTGCTGTTGCTCCTCGTTAAGCACGGGCGGACTTGCCCTCTCTATTTGAGGGAACTGTGGCCTGCGGTGAACCTCCTGCGTCTCCAGCGTCAGGATATCAGCTTTTTCTAGGGCTTTCAAAGTAGATATGGATGCTCCGGTAAAGTAACACAGCTCCTTAGTTGATACCCGGCCCACCGCACACAGAGCCTGGATCACCTCATATTGTAGAGGCGCACGGCGGCGCCTGCTATTGGCATAGGTCATCGCTTCTTCTGCAGGCGCGGCCAAGACGGCCACTTTCTCTGTTTTATCCCCGACCGCACGGGACGCATTGGCCCCCCGTGTTACCACACCGGCCCGCTCCAAATCCCGCAGCGCAGGCATAGGATCCGAGGTACCAAAGGCAAGTCGAATCTGGCTCAGCTCTGCCCAGCCGTGGTTAGCGAAGAGCAGCTCCACCAAATGCTTGGCTTTGGAAGAACTTCCAGCGGCCTCGTAGGCCGCTTCCCGGCTCACTCCAGGAGCAATCCTCCAGCAGTCTTTTAGGGAAAACCATAGACCGGCAGGCAGGATCGCTCGGGCAGCGTCATATACGGTGCAGAAATACTGATCTCGCATCCAAAGAGACAGTTGGATATCTTGGGCACTCAGCATGGGCTCGTCATCCAACTGGGCTAGGATCTGTTTGAGCGTTCCCTGCTGTTCTTGGATTGGGCCTATGGACAGCACGATACCGTCGCTTATCCGGTTTCCTTTCCCAAATGGAACTGCCACACGCATGCCCGGACTCAGCATATCTTCCAGTTCAGCCGGGATCTGATAATCATAAGGGCGGTCAATGGCATAAGGGGCAGCAGCCACAGCAATCTTTGCAATAAGCGGCATAGCTTTCCCTCCCCCCCGCAATTTTGTCGTCCAAAAAGCAAGCGGCTTTTCTTGCCGCTTGCTCCTCCTTCTATGTTATGCTTCGCCAGCCACAGCACTTTCCATCTGTGCGTGTTCCGCACTATCTAAGTTCCCGGACTCTGTTTCCTGTGAGGCGGCCTCGGAAAACTCTGCCGTCTCAGGCCGCAGCATGCCGTTAGCCACTTCTTCGATGGCTATAGTCACCGGCTTCTCCTCCAAATGGATCCCCTCCCGCTCCGCTTCGCTGGAAATTTTTCTGGCTCTGGATGCCACAAGGTTCACCAGCAAATAGCGGCTGGGTACATTCTTCAGCAAGTCTTTCATCGCAGGGTACAACAGCATAGTTTCGTCAATCCTTTCCGTTTTCCTCACATACACTTCAGCGTATCTGCATTGCCAACAATGCTCTGGGCAAGATGGATGCGCTTCTTTACTCTGCATCGCTCCGCCTCTAGAATGGAGCGAATTTCGTGGGCGGCGTTCATCACGTTATCATTGACCACGAGATAATCATAGCATACGCTTTCCCGACACTCCAGCCGCGCCCGCTCCAATCGCCGCCCAATTACCTCTGAAGTGTCGGTATTACGCTGATAGAGCCGACGGGACAGTTCCTCCAAGGAGGGCGGTATGATGAAGATTAGAACCGCATCCGGACATTTTTCCCGCACTTTTGCCGCGCCCTGGACCTCAATATCCAACAGGACGTCAATGCCCTGATCCAGCTTTTCCTGAATGGTCCTCAGAGATGTACCATAATAGTTTCCCACATACTCAGCATACTCCAACAGCTCTCCGTGATGGATCATTCGTTCAAACTCCGACCGGGTAACAAAGTTATAGTTCACCCCATCAGCCTCGCCTACCCTGGGTGCCCGGGTAGTATATGATACGGAAAAGTAAATATCCCGGCGATCGCTGAGCAGTTCCGCAATTACCGTACTCTTTCCCACACCGGAGGGCCCGGAGAGAACAATCAGTTCCCCTTTTCTCTGTTTCTTTAGCCCGCTCATGATTTCTCTTCCTCTGCTACAGTTTCCCGTTCCGCACATTGGACAGACCGGCTGATCTGATCCGGCGTCAACGAGGACCAGATCACATGGCCGGTGTCCATCACCAACACCGCCTTCGTCTTCCGGCCAAAGCTGGCGTCGATCAGCAGCCCCCGTTCTTTGGCCTCCTGACCCAGACGTTTGATTGGCGCAGACTCGGGGCTGACCACCGCAATGATCCTTCCCTCGGAAACAGCGCTGCCAAACCCGATATTGATCAGCCGCATCTTTCTGCCTCCTCACTCCAGGTTCTGAACCTGTTCCCGGATCTTCTCGATTTCCGCCTTGAGATCCACCACACGACGGGAGTTCTCCACATCGTTGCACTTGGATCCAATGGTATTGGCCTCCCGATTGAACTCCTGGATTAGGAAATCCAGTTTGCGGCCAATCGGGCCGCCTCTTCCCAACAGCTCCCTGAGCTGGGCCAGATGGCTGCGCAGACGAACGGTCTCCTCGTCCACAGCCACCTTGTCGGCGAAGATAGCCGCCTCGGTGAGTAGTCTGCTTTCGTCGATCTGAACGTTCTGTAAGACCTCCCGAAGTTTTGCCTCCAACCTGGATCGGTAGTCTGCCACCGTCTGGGGAGACCGTGCCTCAATCTGGCCGATGAACTCCTCGATGGTCTCCGCCCGGCCGAGGATATCCTGAGCCATACGCCCTCCCTCCCGGCAGCGCATGGCGTCAAAGTCGTCCAGCGCCCGGTCCAGGGCTTCCAGCATCAGCCCCTTTAGGGCGTCCTGATCCTCCGGTTGCTTTTCCACCACAAGTATATCGGGGAAACGGGCCAGGTCGGTGGCCCGGTAGTCCGGCTTCACATGGGCGGGGTCCAGACAATAAAGCTGTTCCAGGGCAGTAATATAAGCTTTGGCCAGATCCTCATTCACCGTGACGGAGAAAGCATCTCCCCCACTCTGAACTACGGTGATGAACACGTCCACCTTACCCCGGGCCACCCGGGACTGAATCCGCTCCTTGATGGCGTCCTCTGCGAAGATATAGGAGCGAGGCATCTTTACCGTGCAATCCAGGTATCGGTTGTTCACCGAGCGAACCTCCACCGTCACCGTGACATGCTCTGAGCCGCTCTCTCCCCGGCCGTAGCCGGTCATGCTCTTGATCATCTGCGTCCCCTCCTCCCAGCCGCTCAGCGCATCGCCCGGTGGATCCGGGCAAGGTATAATGAGACCAGCTTGCTAAACCCATAGTCGTACAGCAGAAACGCCACATTGGCCACTCCATACAGCACCCATACCACAGAGAGGACTTGGGGCAGGGATGCCAGCACCGCAGCCTTCATGACCAAATAGATTACCGTAAAAGCGGCGTTAAAGAAGACCAGCTTCAGAAGATATTCCAGCGGCCTGCGTCGGATGCGTTCGATCAGGGATTTCATCATGGGGTACAGGCCAAACAGAACCGCATACATCAGCACGCAGAATTTATCCGGAATGAGAAGGAATGCAAGCAAAGACACGCATGCCCAACAGAGGAAGCCCGCCTGAAGTCCGACGGAAATTACCGCCGCACAGGGCAGCAGCCCTGCCACCGCGACAACTCCCCAGTTTCCGGAGGGCACAACAGATCCAATATAAACCAACACCAGGGAGACCGCACTCAAAATAGCGGGGTATGCCACCTTTCTCGCTGATCCATTTGATCTCATCTCAACGGCACCCTCCACACAGGCAGTTCAGACAGAGCATAGAGGCGCAGCAATCCAGACTGTCGCACTGCGCCCCAGATACGTCTGAGTGGTAGGCATACCCGCCCCGCTGCATCATGTTGAGGGCCTGACGGTACTCCAGATTGTTGGGCTCCATCTGACAGGCGATCTGGTAGTTCTGCCGGGCCTCATCCAGCCAACCCCGGCGGTAGGCGATGCTCCCCATGAGGAAATACCACTCGCCGTTCTTTGTAGCTGATCCCTGGAGGATCCGCTCCGCGCCGTCCAGGTTCCCCATGTTGATATACTGCCGCGCTTGGGCAAAGGTCTGGCTGCCGGACGAGGAGGAGTAGCCGCCCTGGTAGGACGTGGAGCTGCCCCCCCGTCCGGGCCCCCGCCGGGAGCGCCCCCGCCGGACCGGCTTTTGGTGATAGCGTCGTAGGCCTCGTTGACCTCCTTCATCTTTTCCTCGGCCAGGTCCGCCAGCGGGTTGTTTTGGTAGTTGTCCGGGTGGTATTTCCGCGCCAGCTCCCGGTAGGCTCTCTTGATCTCCTCGTCACTGGCATTCGGGCTTACACCAAGTACTTCATACGGATCTCTCATTCGTCTGTTTCTCCCTTACTTTACGCATTTCTTTCCAACGGCCATCTAACACGGCGGTTTGCACTGCCGGCAGGCCGAAATACAGTACATTTTCCACAACTGGAGTCCATTTTCCAAAGTCAATCAGGTTGGCTGCGGCGGCGGCCAGCCGGGAGGAGTGGGTCAGCGTCGTCTCTACATATGCCCGCTCCTCCTTTGCCCTACCGGAAAAACGGGCATCCAGGGGATTATATCTCCCGCGCCTCCTGTCCTCATCCAGATCGTCCCATGCATCCGCCAGATAGATCCACCGCCCCAAGTGGTAAAGCATCTGCTCCATGGCCCGACAGCTGGACTCGTCAGGCATCTGTCCGGCACCTGCTGCCGCTAGGATGCCCGCAAACGCGTCTGCAACCCGATCCAATCTTGGAGAGCGTTCCTTCTCCATCTGCCGCAAACGCTCCATTCCGGCGCCAACCTGTTGGTCAAAGCATGGACGGGCCAGGGCAGCCCGGTGGTAAGCCCGACGGAACAGCCGGCGAATCAGGCGGTAGGGCAGCCCGGTCACAAGCCCATGGTCCTGAACGTCATCGGTAAGTTTATACCATGTGAGAATCACGCTTTCGTCTGCCGTGACATCCAGCCCAGCGCCCGCCAGGCATTGCTGCGGCCGGCGGATAGGGTGGACTGGGCAACGCATCGCACAGGTACCGCTTACGCCCCGCCCTCCGGAAATCAGGATGGCCAGAAAAGCGAAATCATAGTTTAGGGTAAACCGGGTTAAAAACCCATGGCGCCTGCCCATGGCATGGCACAATCCGCAGTAAGCGCTCTGGTAACTGGCCCGATCTTCCTCACTGAGCCGGTTGAGTGCCGGCCTGACATAGCCAAACATCGCCGATCAGCTCCGGCTCAGTTCAACGACTACCTCATAGCCGTTGCTCATGACCCCGATCTGATCCACTGTTCCCACACTGTTCAGATACACCGTAGCCGATACGGAATATTGTCCAGCTGCCTCGTGAATGTCGGACAGATCCACGGACACGATCACGTTTTCCTCGATCACGGATTCCACCAGTTCTGGTGTGCCCCGAATCTCCACGCTGAGCACCCGGGTGAGGATCCTGGCCGTCCAGCCGTCCGGACAGTTGATATAATCAATATTGCTGGTCTCAACGGTACGGGTCTCTAGTCCCTCGTCAATGTGAATGGTTACCGTCACCTCGGTGAACCCGCTGATATTGGTCAGCTCGTCCGCTAAGGGAATGCTTACATGCAGCTGATCGCCGTCCCGAACAGTGGCCAGGTCAATGGCCGCAATGGTCAGCGCCCCCTCCTCCTGGATGGCCGCTACCGCCTGAGCACTTCCGGCCACCAGGATGGTGTCCTCACTCAGCTCATAGCTGGCATTTGCGGAGCTGGCGCCGCCGCCCGCCACCAGGGTTACCTGGAGGGGAATTTCCGCCGTTGCATAGATGGGGAAGGACACATGGACCGTCTCACTGTCCACCTCTACGTCCAGATCCTCCATCGGCTCACCGTCAGTGCCGATGAACTCATAGGGATAGTCCCCGTTAATGGAATCGGTTAGACCTTCCCCGTCCACTGTCACCCGCACGTAGCTGATCTGGTTGACCATATCCGCCTGGCCGCTCACCGTCAGCGTGGTGGGCGAGAAAACGAAGTCATCGGCTAGGCCAGCCAGGTAGCCCTCTGCCACGGTACCCACGAATTGGCCCTGGATCTCCACCTGGCGGGAGGTGTACCGAGCTACGGTAAAAGTTACGTTTCCGGTCTGTCCAGAGAGGAATTGTACCTGGCTAGAACTGACCCCTGCCGGAAGGGAAAGGGTGGCGGTATAGGCCAGGGTATACTGGGATGCCTCCGTGATCTGGGAGACATCCACGCTGACCTGCACGGACTGGCTGTCCAACCTGGCCAGCACCATGGGCGCCGCGCTCACCCGCACGGAAACCCTGGGGGCATCCCCTACGATCATTAGCCCCCGCTGCTCCAGAGCCTCCACCCCCGCAAATTCCACCTGAATACCGGAAATGGTTTCGGAATCCTCGTTGCCGTCCAGAGAGGTGACATAGAACCACAGGGCAATGGCGAGGAGCACAGACAGGAAGATATAGAGTATTTTGCTGTCAAGAATCTTCTTTCCCATTCGTCTTGTCCCCCTTCCTGCCCTTGATCAGGTCAGACAGTCTGGCTGCGGCAGTAGTGGTCTTCTTTTCATCTGTTTCAGGCATCAGTTCGCTGCGCAGCAGCTTTTCCAGGGTCTCCGGAGACAGGTTCCGTTTGAGCATGCCGTTGATGGCCACCGAGATGGAACCCGTTTCCTCGGAGACAATGGCCACCACTGCATCGGAGCTCTCACTAATACCGATGCCGGCACGATGACGCATGCCCAGATCCCGGCTCAAATTCACATTGCCGGACATGGGCAGCATACACCCTGCTCCCACGATGCGGCCATTTCGCACGATCACCGCGCCGTCATGGAGGGGTGCCTTGTTCCAAAATAAGTTTTTAAGCAGTTCCGAAGATATGCGGGCATCCATAGTTACACCAGTCTTCAGCACATCGTCCAATACAGTCTTACGCTCAAAGACCATCAATGCGCCAACCTTATCCCGGGACATGGAAACATAGGCCTTCACCGTCTCCTCAATGGCAATCTCCAGCTCATCGCTGGAACTCTCCACGATGAACAGCTCCTTGATCTTACCGCTGCCCATGCGCTCCAAGAACCGACGGATCTCCGGTTGAAAGATGATGACCAGGGCAATCACACCCAACTCCACCGCATAGTTCAGCAGGAAGCTGACCACCCTCAAGTGGAGTAGATTTGCCACCGCCATGGCCACTAAGATGAACAGGATGGCTTTTGCCACCTGGCCGGAACGACTCCGGCGAACGAATTGGAAGATATGGTAGATCACAAAGGCGATCAGGGCGATGTCTATAATGTCAAAGATTCCGATCAGCCTAGCCAGTTCCAAACCGGTATTCAACATCTCTCTGATCCTGTCCAACAAAACAAATCACCAGCCCTTCCATCCCCATGCCAAAAGGGGCTGAGCCCCACATGTTTATCCAAGTCATTATAGCCCATTTGCTGTTGAATGGCAAGCCGATGGGACAAAATTCAAAAAAATTAAATATTTTTAACTTTTCTAAATCATCATTCCTTCCGCAACTGGAATAGAAAGAGAGGACACAGCGATCACTGTGCCCTCTCCCGAATGACCGCCCGAACGGCGGCTATCACACGCTCAATTTGGCGCATTTGATTAAATGCGGAAAAACTGACCCGAACGGTTCCGCTCTCCAAAGTGCCCACCGTGCGGTGGGCAATGGGCGCACAGTGCAGTCCCGCCCGCACCGCAATGCCTCGACGGCTTAGGCTCTCACCCACCGCCTCACAGTCCATCCCCTCTATCCGGAAAGAAAACAATCCGCTCTGAACTGCGTTGCCTCCACGGTACAGCTGTATACCGGGTAGATCTTCCATTCCATCCATCATCCTGCGGCAGAGTTTCTGCTCATGCTGGCAGATTCGCTCCACACCGAGGCTTTGGACAAACCGCATACCGGCCAGCAACCCTGCCGCACCGCAGACGTTCTGGGTTCCTGCTTCCAGCCGATCGGGTAGGAAATCTGGCATCTGCTGACTGCTGGACACACTCCCGGTTCCACCATAAAGCAGCGGCAGCGTCTGGGCGTTACATAAAAGCAAACCGGTTCCTTGCGGGCCATATAGCCCTTTGTGCCCTGGCATGGCAACAAAGGCGGCTCCCCATCCGGTAAGATCCACTGGCAGTGTACCGGCAGATTGGGACGCATCGACGATCAGTGGCTTTCCCCGTCGCCGGCAAAGCGCCGCGATCCGGTCCACAGGCTGGATGAAGCCAAATACGTTGGAGACATGATTGCAGATGACCACATCCACCTCATCCGTCAACTCCCGTTCAAATGCCTCATACACGCCGTCCGGATCAAACAGAGGTCCTGCCGCAACTTTAACCCTGACGCGCGGGCCTTGACACAGCGGACGCGTGACTGCGTTGTGCTCATAACCAGAGATCAGCACCACGCTACCTGGCCGCACCAGGGAGTGAATGGCCAGGTTCAGGGCGTGGGTCGCGTTTGAGGTGAGTATCACCTGTTCCGGTTGCCCCACGTGGAACATCCGGGCGGCCGTCTCCCGGCAGCGATACATAATCTCCGCCGCCCGCATACTCGCCCGATGACCGCCCCGGCCGGGGCTGGCCAAGTGATTGACCGCCCAGGCGATCGATGAGGCCACGCCAGACGGCTTTTCCAGAGTCGTAGCCGCGCTGTCCAGATAGATCATGACTGCACCTCACTAAATACACCATCGGCATCCTGAAGGAATACCTGCTTGGGAGCCATCCCCTCCCGCTGCAGAATTCGAAGCGCATCGGTAAGGCGTCGCTCAGCAATTTTGACGCAGTAACCGCACCCCTCTTTTGAAATCAGCTTGGGCGCCCTCATGATATGGCCGCTGATACCAGCCCGCTCCAAAATCCGTGCTGTACGTTGGGCGTAGGTCAGCGAGCGGCAAATAATCAGGTAATAGATCATGTTGCCCCGACCTCCCTTCCCTCAGGCTGTAAGTGATCCGGCGGCGTATTTTCCCATATCCACATGGCCGCAGGGCTCCTTTCTCTGTGGTTCAGGTTCCGCTCAAAGACCATGTCAAAACGCTCCTCTCAGGACAGTATATGTCCCGAGAGGAGCGTTTGTGCGTCTGGAAATTCTCTATCGCTCCAGGAGTAAAGCCACTGCGTGGGCGGCAATCCCCTCCCCAGCTCCAGTAAAGCCGAGTCCTTCCTCGGTGGTAGCTTTAACATTAACCCGGTCCGGCACAAGGCCCAGAACTTTTGCCAGGTTCTCCCTCATTCTTGGAATGAACGGGGCAAGCCTCGGCCGTTGAGCCAGGATTGTGGCGTCCACATTGCCGACATAGAATCCTCTTAACGCAAGCTTCTCCATCACCTGTTCCAGTAGGTTTAGACTGGAAATTCCCTCATACGCAGGATCCGTATCAGGAAAAGCATGCCCAATGTCCCACAGGCCCGCTGCCCCCAGCAAAGCGTCCATCACTGCGTGGGTGAGCACATCTGCGTCCGAATGTCCTAACAGGCCAAATCCATACGGAACATCCACTCCGCCCAGGATCAGTTTTCGCTCCGGCACCAACCGGTGTACATCATAGCCATGTCCGATCCGCATTACAATACCCCCTCACTCAAAAGCGCCTCTCCCCACAGCAAATCCGCCGGCGTGGTCAGCTTGATATTCTTCTCATCGCCCGGCGTAAGGGACACACGCATTCCCAGCCTTTCCACGGCGGCACAGTCATCGGTGAGTTCTATCCCATCATCCAGTGCCTTCTGCAGAGCCGCCCGGATCAGAGATGCTTCAAAGACTTGGGGAGTCTGGACAGCATACAGATTAGAGCGGTCTAATGTACGCTCTACCACCCCGTCAGCGGCTGATTTGATGGTGTCTTTCACAGGAACCGCCGGTGCGGCAGCACCGGTCTGGGCAGCCTTTTCAATGGCTGCGGAAATCACCTCCTGGCTGACAAAGGGCCGGGCGCCGTCATGAATAGCGATCAGTTCTGCCTCCCGCCTGACCTCCAGTGTCCCCATGCGGGCGGACTGGGTTCGGGTATTTCCGCCCCGAATCACCTTAGACACCTTGGATATCTGGAGTTCCCGGCACAGCGCAGCCAGCTCAGCCACCAGTTCTTCCCTGGTAACCACCACAATCTCGTCTATTTCCGCCGCCTGTTCAAAAGCCATCAATGTGCGGGCAACCACAGGAAGCCCCCCCAGCTCCCGCATGATCTTGTCCTCACCCATCCGACTGGAGGAACCTGCGGCCACCACAACTGCGGAACAAAAGCCGGTCTCCCTCTTCCTGCCTTTTCGTCTGAACCATCCCATAGGCTACAACCTCCGTTCAATCGCAAAAAGGAGCCGAACGGCTCCTTTTCTGTCTCTATCAATGGGCAAGGATCCGGTCCACCCGTTCCTCCACCGTCTCATAGGGCAGACTCTGGGCCAGCACCAACTCTGAAATCAGAATCTGCTTTGCTGTGTGAAGCATCTTCCGCTCTCCAGTAGACAACCCGCGTTCATGTTCCCGGAATGTCAGCCCCTTTACTACACGGGCCACCTCCAGCAGGTTCCCACTCTTAATCCGGGTCATATTCTCCCGGTATCTCCGGTTCCAGTTCTGGGTCATATCGACCTGGATATGCTCCATGGCTTGGATGAGCTTGGTTGCTTCTTGCCCGGATACCACCGGCCGCACCCCGATCTCATTGGTGTTGTCAGTGGGAATCATGACCATCATATTCCCATTAAACAAATTTAAAAGATAGTAATCTTTTACCACGCCGTTGACCTTCCGTTGCACAATGGAGTCAATAACCCCGGCCCCGTGCATGGGATGCACAACTTTATCCCCAATCTGATACACGTTCCCACCTCCTAATATGTATATTTTCACAAAATTAGTATACGCCTTTTTCCTTTGCAACGCAAGGATTTTTCTAAAATTATCTTCTGTTTTTTACAAACAACCTAAGAGAATCCGGCAATTTACAAAAAAATAAGCAAAAAATGCATGGCACACACTTTTTGCAGTGTATGCCATGCATCTCAAATAATCCGGCTGCGCAGGATTCCGATCCCTTCCAGTTCTACTTCCACCACATCCCCTGGCCTCATGGGGCCGATACCAGCCGGTGTTCCAGTGGCGATCACATCCCCCGGTTCCAGGGTCATGGAAGCAGTAATGAACTCCAGCAACGCTGGAATCTTCGTTATGAATTGCCCAGTGTTCCCCTGCTGGGTAACCCTGCCGTTCAGTCTGGTTTCCAGCGTCAGGCCATCCGGATTCACCTCATCTGTCACCCAGGGGCCAATGGGGCAGAATCCATCCATGGACTTGGCCCGAGTCCACTGTCCGTCATGTTGCTGCACGTCCCGGGCGGTGATATCATTCAGACAGGTGTACCCCAGGATATAATCCGCAAAGTCCGCTGCTTTTATATCCTTTGCCTTACGCCGGATCACCAATGCCAGTTCCCCCTCATAGTCCAGCCGTCCCACAAATCCGGGGGCGTGAACCTCGCCATCCGGTCGGTTGAGGGTGTTGGGGCCCTTGAGGAACAGCACCGGAAAGCCTGGCGGCTCGCTGCCCAGCTCCCTGGCATGATCCGCATAGTTCTTTCCCACACAGACAATCTTTGTAGGCGCGCACGGAGCCAACAGCCTGCACTCCTCCAGGGGAAAGGCTCCACCGTCGTACACCAGCTCCTCATAGGGCGTCCCATGGAGCGTCAGAACCTCCCCATCCCGAATCACGCCCCAGCGAGGGACACCATCCATCTCCACTCTCACATAGCGCATCCTTCACTCTACCCCTTCCACTTGTTTCAGGATCTGATCCAGCAGCGCCTGCCTACCATCCCCCTTTTCCGCAGAAAAGGGGATAACTGGTATCGATTGCGGCAGCTCCAGCACCTGAGAAATTTGCTCTAGATTGGCCTGGACCTCACTCTTCTTTACCTTATCCAGCTTATTGGCTACCACAGCATAGGGTTTCCCTGACGATCGGAAAAAATCAGACATGGTCTGATCGTCCGCCGTGGGCTTGTGCCTGGCATCCACCACCAGGATTCCAAGGGTCATTAGGCTTGTATCCGCGAACCACGCTTCGATAAGTCGGCCCCAGCGGTCTCGTTCCTGCTTAGACACTTTAGCATATCCATAGCCGGGTAAATCCACCAGGTAAAACCGATCGTCAATGAGGAAGTAGTTGATGTGGGTGGTCTTTCCCGGCGCAGACCCCACCCGAGCCAGATTTTTCCGGTTGAGCAGACGGTTGATCACTGAGGATTTGCCTACATTGGACCGCCCGGCAAAGACCACCTGAGATAAACGGTCCCTGGGAAAGTCCCCCGGCCGGGCGGCGGAACGAACAAACTGCGCCTGATTGAGATTCACTTTCATTTCATATCTCCCATCCGCTATTACTGCCTGAGTGCAGGCTGGCTTCTCTGACCTTGGCAGCCTTCGGGATGGATTCCACTGCCAATGGCCGCAATTGCTGCTGTGTGCCCGGTCAACGCCCCGGCCAGCACCTCATCCACTTGCTTGACTGGCACAAAGCAAAGGGCAGCACGTACCCTCTGGTCAATCTCCGCAAGGTCCCGCTCATTCTCCTCAGGGATAAATACCGTGTGCACACCACTGCGCAAGGCCGCCATTGTCTTTTCCCGAAGGCCGCCAATGGCCAGCACCCGGCCTCGCAGGGTTACCTCACCCGTCATGGCCACATCCCGGCGAATCGGGATGCCCGTCAGGGCGGACACCATGGCGGTGGTAATGGCCACACCGGCGGAGGGTCCATCCTTTGGAACCGCCCCTTCCGGGAAATGGACATGAATGTCCTTGGTCTTGTAGAAGTCGCGGTCAATTCCAAGCTGAACCGCCCGGCTGCGAATATAGGACAAAGCCGCCCGGGCAGACTCCTTCATCACATCGCCCAGGTTCCCGGTCAGCTCCACCTTCCCACTGCCGTCCACGACATTGACCTCCACCTCCAGGATTTCTCCGCCCACCGAGGTCCAGGCCAGACCATTCACCACTCCGACCAAGGGCTCACCAGCCACCCGGTCCTCATGATAGCGCCGTACGCCCAGATACTCCTCCAAGTCATTCTCTGTTAAGCGAACAGACTTTACATTGTTTGAGACCACCTTCATGGCGGTTTTACGACATAGTGTAGCAAGCCGACGCTCCAGCACGCGGACCCCAGACTCCTTGGTATAACCCGAAATGATCCTCCTCAGCGCTCCGTCGGACACCTTCAACTGTCCTCGGCTCAGTCCGTGGCGCTTCATTTGCCGGGGTAACAGATGCCGTTTGGCGATCTCCAGCTTTTCCTCGTCGGTATAGCTGGGCAGCTCAATCACTTCCATCCGGTCCATCAACGGCCGGGGAATGGTATCTATGGTATTGGCAGTGGTGATAAACAGCACGTCGGACAGATCGAAGGGAAGCTCCAGGTAATGGTCTCGGAAAGAGCTGTTCTGCTCCGTGTCCAGTACCTCCAACAGCGCAGAGGCTGGGTCTCCCCGGTAGTCGCTACCCAGCTTGTCAATTTCATCCAACAATAATACCGGGTTAGCACTGCCTGCCTGGCGGATACCAGCAATGATCCGTCCCGGCATCGCCCCCACATAGGTTTTTCGATGTCCCCGAATCTCCGCCTCATCGTGGACACCACCTAGAGAGATGCGGGCCAGCTTCCGGTTCATGGCCCGGGCTACACTCATGGCGATGGAGGTCTTACCAACCCCTGGCGGACCCACCAGACACAACACCTGACTGTTCAACTCTGGGGCCAGCTGCTTGACCGCCACAAACTCTAGGATGCGCTCCTTCACCTTCTCCAGCCCATAATGGTCGGCATCCAGCGTCTTGGCCACCGCCTTGACGCTTACTCTCTGCCTAGTCTTCACCCGCCAAGGCAGATCCAGGCAGGTATCCAAATAACCTCGGATGACGGCCGCCTCAGATGAGCCAAAAGGCTGCTTCTCTAGATGGGCGATCTCCTTGTTCAGCTTTGCCCGCACCTCATCGGGAAGATCCGTCCGAGCCACCCTTTCCCGATATTCATCCATCTCATCCTTCCCGTCCTGGTCTCCCAGTTCCCGCTGAATGACCCGGAGCTGCTCCCGCAGCACATAGTCCCGCTGATTGGAGACCATTTGCTCGTGGATCTTTGTCTCCAGCTCTGTCTCCACCTCCAGAATCTCCACCTCTCGGGTGAGAATCCGGCTAAGCTTTTCCAAACGTCTTGCGGGACGCGGTTCCTCTAGTACCGCTTGTTTATCTTCAAAACGCAGCGGCAGATTTTGCGCGGCATAGTCGGAGATATACGAGGGGTCACTGCTGGCCAACAGCCTCATGTAGACTTCTGCGGTTACCCGGTCCGAAAGCTCAATGTAACGCTCTACCAAGGTGTAAACTTGGCGGATTAACGCCTCGGTGCGGGGTGAGTTCGTCTTTGCTGAGGGGACGTCTGGCAACAGCTCAACTTGAGCCATCAGGGTGGGTTCAGATGCTGCCAAACTCAGAAGCCGTCCTCGGCTGAGCCCCTCCACCATGACACGGACCCCGTTCTCCGGAAGGCGTAAAATCTGCCTCACTGAAGCAACGGTTCCGATCTCATAGAGATCCGCCTGTCCCGGCTTTTCCACAGCGGGATCACGCTGCGTTACCAGAAAAACCTCACGGGCCCCCGCCATCGATTCCTCCAGGGCGCGGATAGAAGGATCTCTGCCTACATCAAAATGCAGGAGTAGATTGGGAAATACGGTAATTCCCCGCAGTGCAAGGGCAGGCATAGTTGTTTGGATTCTCGATCCTCTGTTTTGCTCGATCATGGTCTCTGCCTCCTTGGGTCAGGTCAAAACAAACGCAAAGGGGCGAGCAAAGCCCGCCCCTTTGATTCTCATGCTGTCAGGATACATTTTTGCCTCTGGATATCTTTTTTCCGCCTTGCTCTGCGCGCAGTGCCGCCGCACCCAGCCGGGGCTTAGCCGGACGGTCCTCCTGCCGCTCCAGAATGGGCTGGTCCTCACCACGGATCGCCTGATCGGTCACTGTCACCTTGGCAATAGCGGGGTCAGATGGCACCTGGTACATCACGGGAGTCATAACTTCCTCCAGTACCGCGCGCAGGCCGCGAGCGCCGATCTTGCGCTCCACCGCCTTATCCGCGGCGGCGGCCAGCGCTTCCGGGGTGAACTCCAGCTCCACGTTGTCGTACTCCAACAACTTCTTATATTGCTTAACCAGAGCATTTTTAGGCCGGGTGAGGATCTGTACCAGCTGATCCCGCTCCAGTGCCTTGAGGGCCGTGATGACGGGTAGGCGGCCCACAAGTTCAGGAATGATACCATACTTCAGCAGATCGTGAGGCTGCACCTCTTTGAAGATATCAGCCTGTTCCCTTTCCGCCTTGGACTGGACGTCGGCCCCAAATCCAATGCTCTTCTGGTTCATACGCCGCTCAATGATCTTCTCCAGTCCATCAAACGCTCCGCCGCAGATGAACAGGATATTCTTTGTATCCACCTGCAGGAACTCCTGGTGTGGGTGCTTGCGGCCGCCCTGGGGCGGGACGTTGGCCACAGTACCCTCCAGGATTTTAAGCAGAGCCTGCTGGACCCCTTCCCCGGATACATCTCGGGTAATCGAGGTGTTTTCACTCTTCCGGGCAATCTTGTCAATCTCATCCACATAGATGATCCCGCGCTGGGCCAGCTCAATGTCGTAATCGGCGGCCTGGACCAGGCGCAGGAGGATATTTTCCACGTCGTCACCCACATAGCCAGCTTCCGTCAGCGTGGTGGCGTCGGCAATGGCAAAAGGAACCTTCAGGATACGGGCCAGGGTCTGGGCAAACAGGGTCTTGCCGCAACCGGTGGGGCCGATGAGCAGGATGTTGCTCTTCTGCAGCTCTACATCATCGCCGCCGCCGAAGTAGATACGTTTATAGTGGTTGTACACCGCCACAGACAGAGCGACCTTCGCATCCTCCTGTCCGATGATATACTCATCCAGTACCTGACAGATCTCCTGGGGCGTGGGGATTACGTCCGGCACATCCACATCCAGCGCAGTTCCGTTTTCCTCCAATTCCTCCTCGTTGAGAATGTTCATGCATAGGCGGACACATTCGTTACAGATATACGCTCCGGGGCCGGCAATGATCCGCTCCACCTGATCCTGATGCTTTCCACAGAAGGAGCAGCGTACCGATCTGTATTCGTCACGAGCCATGAAATCACTTTCCTTCCCAAAAGCGCCGAAGAGCGGAAGCTATACCTCCGCTCCTCCCGCGCACTCAGCGGTTTTTAATTACCTTGTCGATTAGGCCATACTCCAGAGCTTCCTGAGCACTCATGAAGTTGTCTCGCTCACAATCTGCGGTAACCTGCTCTACACTCTTCCCTGTATTGTCCGCCATGATCTGATTCATCTTGCGCTTGATCGTCTCCAAGCGACGCAAATGCAAGGCCATATCTGTGATCTGCCCCTGGGTGCCGGCAGAGGGCTGATGAATCATGATCTCCGAGTTGGGCAGGGCCAGGCGCTTACCTTTGGTTCCGGAGGACAACAGGAACGCGCCCATGGAGGCGGCCATGCCGATACAGATGGTGGACACATCACACTTGATGTACTGCATGGTGTCATAGATCGCCATACCGTCCGTGACGGAACCGCCAGGGCTGTTGATATAGAACTGGATGTCCTTATCGGGATCCTGGGCCTCCAGATAGAGTAGCTGGGCCACCACCAGGGAGGCGGTTGTGGCGTTTACCTCTTCTCCCAGAAAAACAATGCGGTCGTTAAGCAGACGGGAAAAGATGTCATAGGACCGCTCTCCGCGGCTGGTCTGCTCAACTACGTAAGGTACTAAACTCATAATGAAACGCTCCTTTTTCGTGGAAATCTTAGAAATACCAATCCAGTATGCCCATAGAACTGGGGTTTCTATTCCTCCACTCTCCCAAACCGGAGCGGACGCTTACTCCGCCACCGGCTCCTCACTCTTGGGTTTCTCCTTGGGCGCGGCAGTCTTCTTGGCCGTGCTCTTCTTAGCTGGGGCCTTTTTGGCGGGCTTCTTCTCCTCGCCAGCCTCGGCCTGTTCACCTTCCTCAGCCTTTTTGGAGGACTTCTTGGCGGGCTTCTTCACAGACGACTTCACCAGCTCCAGCGCCTTCCGGCTGGCCAGCTCCTCCATGACGGCCTGTACGTTGATGGTTTCCCGGACTTTGTCCTCGGCCATGTCGTACTCCTTGGCCAGGCGGGCCACCTCGGCGTCCACATCGGCGTCGGTAACCTCAATTTTCTCCGCTTTGGCTACTGCCTCCAGGGCCAGCTCACTGCGCACGGCCCGCTGAGCGGAGGTCTTGGCCTGGGCCTGTAGGTCCTCCCGGGAGATACCCATGATGCGCAGGTAGTCATCCATGGGGATGCCGGAGTTCTGCAGCCGGGCGGCGTAGTCGTCCATCATTCGGTCGGCCCGGTAGTCCACCATGGCCTCGGGCACGTCGCACTCCAACTTCTCGATCAAGGCGTCCACCACGGCGGTCTCAAAGTCCTGGTCAGCCTGGACCTGGCGGCGCTGCTTGAGCTTCTCGCCCAGGTCCTTCTTGAACTCGTCCAGGGTGTCGAACTCGGACACGTCCTTGGCAAACTCGTCGTCCAGGGCGGGCTCCTGCTTCTCCTTGACCTCGTTGACCTTCACCTTGAACACCACGGCAGCGCCGGCCAGCTCGGGGGTATAGTCCTCGGGGAAGGTGATGTCGATATCCTTCTCCTCGCCGGCCTTCATGCCGATGAGCTGGTCCTCAAAGCCGGGCACAAAGCTGCCGGAGCCGAGCTCCAGGGAGTAGTTCTCCCCCTTGCCGCCCTCAAAAGGCACGCCGTCCTTGAAGCCTTCAAAGTCGATCTCCACGGTGTCGCCCTTCTTGGCCTTGCGCTCCACGCTCACCAGCCGGGAGGCCCGGTCGATGTAGGGCTTGAGCTCCGCTTTCACGTCGGCGGCGGTCACTTTCACCTCGGGCTTGGCGACGCTCAGCCCCTTGTAGCCCTGAATGGAGGCCTCGGGCTTCACGGTCACGTCGGCCTTGAAGGTGTACCCGTCCTTGCCCACCTCCTGGATCTCCAGCTTGGGGTAGGCTACCGGCTCGATGCCGGTCTCCTTCAGCGCCTGCTCATAGGCGGCGGGATAGGACTCCTCGATGGCGTCCTCATAGAAGATCTCAGCGCCGTACATCCGCTCCACCATCTTCCGGGGAGCCTTGCCCTTGCGGAAGCCGGGGATCATGATGTTCTTTCTCTGCCGGTTGTACACCTTGTTGATGGCCGCCTCAAACTCCTCGGCGCTCACCTGGATGACCAGCTCGATGACGCTGTTTTCCTTCTTCTCGTTGCTCTTGATGTTCATGGTTTCCGTTCCTCCAACTTCGGCCGCTGCCGGTGCAGCCGCCTTCTTTCTGTTAAATCCAATCCATTCTACCAGATGGGATGGAAGATTTCCACTGTTTTTTTCGTCAATCCAAAATTTTTTTCGGCTGAAATTCGAGGTAATCCGCCGACACCAGCCGGTAGTCCACGCCGTCCACCCTACCCTCGATGGCCAGGCGGTGGCTGGGCCCGTGAAGATGGCCGTAATAGCAGGCTTTTACCCCGTAGCGGCCCAGCAGGTCCAGAATCTCCTGGCAGCGGTAGCCCTTGTACAGGGGGGGATAGTGCAGGAAGCACAGCTTCTCCCGCTCCCCCGCCGCCTTCAGGGAGGCCTCCAGCCGGATCAGCTCCCGGCGGAACACCTTTTCCGTGTGGGGCCCCGCGTTCTCCTCGTAGAACCAGCCCCGGGTACCGCACAGGGCAACCTCCCCATACAGGGCACAGTTGTTGTGGAGGATGTGCAGGTGGTCCATGCCGTTCTCCCGGAAAAATCCGTTCATCTTGGCCGCGGTGCTCCACCAGTAGTCATGATTGCCTTTGATCAGCCACTTCTCTCCCGGCAGTTCCTGGGCCAGGAAACGGAAATCCTCCTGGGCTTCTTCCAGGCTCATTCCCCAAGAAAGATCACCGCACAGGACTACCACGTCATCCCCATTGATCTGGGAAAACCCATTCCGGAGCTTGTCCACATATCCCGTCCAATCTCCGCCGAACACCTCCATGGACTTATCCGTACCAAGGGAGAGATGGGTATCCCCGATGGCATACAACGCCATCCAATCCCTCCTATCTCACCGCAGGAACTCCAGGACTTGCTCTATCATCCCTGCTTTTTCTGTCACAGCATCAAAGCGGCGGGCTTTCCCTTTCAGGGCGGCCAGAGGGGCCGGTACAGATATGCCGGTCTGCTCAGACAATTGATCCAGGATCTCCACGCCCTTTTTGTGCTCTTTCACACCTAAAGCATTGAGCACACTGGTGCAGAACTTGAACGGACTAGCAGTGGAGGCAACCACTGCAGTGGTGTCATCCCCGGTGGACTGCCGGTACTCCTCTAATACCCGGAAAGCCACCGCTGTGTGGGGATCAATGAGATAGCCAAACTCCTCCCATACCTGGGAAATGGTCTGCTCAGTCTGTCTGTCATCGCAAAATCCAGCGGCAAAAACTCCCTGAATCTTTTGTTGAATTGAGGCAGTCACCTGATAATGGCCGCTGCTAGCCAATTGGCTCATATATTCGCGTACCAAAGCGTCATCGCGTCCGGACAGCTCAAAGATCAGCCGTTCCAGATTGCTGGACACCAGAATGTCCATAGAGGGCGAGGTCGTGTTGTGGAAGGGGCGGTTCTTGTCATAAATACCGGTTTTGATAAAATCGGTGAGCACATTATTTTCGTTGGACGCGCAGATTAAGGTTTTGATGGGTACCCCCATCTGTTTGGCGTAGTAGCCCGCCAGGATATTGCCGAAGTTTCCTGTTGGTACGCACACATTGATCTGATGCCCATTAGCGATAGCTCCGCTCTTAAGTAAGTCGCAGTAGGCGGAAATATAGTAGACAATCTGGGGCAGAACGCGTCCCCAGTTGATGGAGTTGGCAGAGGAGAGGAAGTATCCCCGCTCCGCCAGCATGTGCGCCAGCTGCTCGTCGGAAAAGAGTCGCTTTACTCCGGCCTGAGCGTCGTCGAAGTTTCCCACCACCGCGCACACGCCCACGTTACCGCCGGCCTGGGTCACCATCTGCAGCTCCTGGATGTCCGATACGCCGTTTTGAGGGTAGAATACCAGGATCCTGGTCCTGGCCACATCCTTGAAACCTTCCAGGGCCGCTTTCCCGGTATCTCCGGAAGTGGCCACCAGGATACATGCCGTTTTTTCCTCGTCAATCTTGCTCAGGGACGCAGACAGCAGATGGGGCAGCATCTGCAAGGCCATGTCCTTGAAGGCACAGGTGGGGCCGTGCCACAGCTCCAGGCAACTCAGGCCATCCTTCAGCTGGCGTACCGGCGCCACTGCAGGTGTGTCGAAGTTTCCGCCGTAGGCCGCCGCAGCGAACGAAGTCAACTCCCTCGCGGAAAACTCATCCAGGAAGCGGCTCAGGATATAAACCACCCGCTGTTGATAGGACATGTCCTTCATAGTTTCCAGTGCGCTACCCGGAAGCCGGGGCAGCACTTCAGGGGTCATCAGCCCCCCGTCCGGTGCAAGCCCCCGCACAATGGCTTGGGCAGCGGACATCCGCATCTTTTTATCCCGTGTACTCGCATAATTCATGGCAGACTCACCACTCTCATCAGGTTGTTATAAAATAAGCCGCGCACCACCATTTCGTTATAATGATGGCACAGCAGATATTCGTAAAATCGATCCAGAGCCCCAACATCCGGAAGGTCCGGGATGGTATCGCAGCCGTCCCAATCCCCGCCTAGGGCCACATTCTCCCCGCCGCCCAACTCCAAAATACGGTCCAGATGAGCCCGAACGCTATCCAGATTCTGCCCCAAGCCAACAAATTCCCGATAGAAGTTTAGACCCATAACGCCTTGATTTTTTATTATGGCAGTAATTTGCCCATCCGTCAAGTTCCTTGTGTGATTCCAGACGGATTTCGCGTGTAGGATTACAATACATATTGGACAAGTGAAGAAAAAAGATGAAGGATAA
>CAJLWS010000004.1 GCA_905210385.1 uncultured Eubacteriales bacterium
CGATGCACTATGGCGCGGCGGCGCTGCTCATCGATGGAGGTCACCTTAACTGTGGCGGTGACAGTGTCCCCAATGCGCACCGGAGATAGGAATTTCAAGGTCTGCCCCATATAGATGGTTCCCGGGCCGGGCAGCTGCATGCCGATCACTGCGGAGATCAGTCCGGCGGAAAGCATTCCGTGGGCAATGCGGCCGCCAAAGCGGGTCCCCTTGGCATATTCCTCGTTGATGTGGGCCGGGTTGAGATCCCCAGATAACCCAGCAAAGGTATATACGTCGCTCTCAGTAATGGTCTTGGTAAAGCTGGCACTCTGCCCCACCGAAATCGTGATCTCTTTTTCCATCATCAGAACACCTTTCTCGTCAGGCCATAGATTTGCCGCGCCTCATCCGGGGTCGCCGGCTCCAGATTGTTCAGCTTCAGCATCTGAACTGCCCGCTCCACCAGTTGGGCATTGGATTTGGCAAGCACACCATGGGCCATGTAAAGATTGTCCTCCAGACCCACCCGCAGGTGTCCGCCCAGAGCAATGGTGGCGGACATGATGGGCAGATGGCCGGCGGAGATCCCACAGGCCGCCCAGGTGGAGCCCTCAGGCAGAAGGTTCTTCAAGAAGACCAGGTTCTCCACCGTGTTGGCCATACCGCCAGCGCATCCCAGCACGATCTGGTAGTGGCAGGGCGCCTTCAGCACACCCTTCTTCATATAATAGATCGTATTATAAATCATACCCGCGTCAAAAATCTCAATCTCCGGCTTGATGTTGCTCTCCTGTAAGGCGTGTCCCAGCTTTTCCAGGAAAGAGGGCGGGTTCATAAACACCGTGCGGTTCTGCCAATTCAGAGTGCCGGCATCATAAGAGGCCAGCTCCGGCAGCAACTGCTGCAGCGGATAGATCCGCTCTTCATCGCTGAAGTCTACCGAGCCGGAACTGGTGATGTTGATGCACACATCGCAGTCCTTATGGGCCCGGATCCGCTCCACAGTCTCCTTGTATAGGTTGAAGTCCGTGGAGGGGCTGCCATCGGCGTTGCGCACATGCACATGCACAATGGCCGCACCTGCCTGCCAGCACTCATAGGCCTGCTGGGCAATTTCCTCCGGGCTGTACGGCACTGCGGGGTTCATCTCTTTGGTGGGCCAGGACCCACACAGGGCAGCTGTAATTACGCGCTTTTTACTCAGGTCACTCATCGTAAACGCTCCTCTCTAAATTGCAGCAATCACTTGCGCTTTTGTTTCATATTATGATCTGAGCAAAACGCATGCCAAGATGGAACTTATAAAAATGGGTTTGCAGCCGCCTTTACGCAAGTCAAAAACGGAAGAAAAGTCGGATCCGGTTTCAAAAAACCGGATCCGACTTTTCTCATCCGTGATGCTCCACCCCATCACAAGCCATATTTCTTTTTTCTCCGCATAATGGAGGTCTGACTGGTGCCTAGGGCTTGGGCCGCGCGGTAGGAGCTGGGATATTTTTTCAAGGTATAGCTTAGATAGTCCCGTTCACATTGCTCCAAGTACTCCTCCAGGGATACCCCCTCCCGCAGCATCACTTCAAAACCGGCCGTGGTCAACGGCGTACTGGGTTTGCCGGTACTCTCGCCCCCCTCGCTCGGGGAATGGAGGTGCACAGGTTCCTTCCCTTCAAAATCGGTAAAGGAGGCCAAATCTGAAATCTCAATATTGCGTCCCATGCTCATGACTACGCAGCGTTCTACTACATTGCGCAGCTCCCGGACGTTGCCCGGCCACAGATAAGTACGGAAAACTTTCAGTGAATTGGGGGTAAACGCCTTATCTTTAGAGTATTTTTGGCAGTAATGGGCCAGGAAAAAGTTTGCCAGCGGGATGATATCCTCCCTGCGCTCCCGCAGGGGCGGGATGCGGATTGGGATCACATTGAGCCGGTAATAGAGGTCCGCCCGAAACTGCTTTGCCTCCACCAACTGGGCCAGATCCTCGTTGGTCGCGGTGATCAGCCGGAAATCCACCGGGGTTGTCCGGGTAGAGCCGATGCGCTGAATTGTCTTGGTCTCAATCGCCCGCAGCACCTTGCCCTGGAGGTTGATGGGCATGGAGTTGATCTCATCCAGGAAGAGGGTACTGCCCTCCGCAGTTTCAAACAGGCCCTTTTTCCCGCCAGGAGCTGCGCCTGTAAACGCGCCCTTCTCATACCCGAACAGTTCCGCTTCCAGCAAGTTTTCCGGCAGGGAGGCACAATTGATCACTACAAGCGGCTTCTGGCTGCGTGGGCTGACTGAGTGGACGTACTGCGCCACCACCTCTTTGCCGGTTCCAGACTCCCCTAACAGCAGGACAGCGGAATCCACCTGGGCAACTGTGGCAGCAATATCGAGCACCATACGCATACTACGGCTCTCCGCAATCACCACAGGCAGGTTGGGATTTTTCTCCGCCCGGTAGGCAATGGAAGAAACCACCGAATTCTGGCATGCCTGCTGATACAAGTCGTTGAACTTGTCCAGCGGCTGAACTACCGCCAGGATATTCTGAACTTGCCCCACTTCATCGAAGATTGGTGTGGAGGTCACAATCTGTCGGATAGCACTGCGGCCTATCCCCTGGGTATCCCAGACATCCTGAAACATGACCACCTGCCGTTTTTCGCGGTACACGATATCCGAGATACACAGGTCGATCTGTCCGGTAGTAAGAAAATCATGCACGTTATACGTCAGCAGCACGCTCTTAGACATATTCAGCAGTTTGGAGTAGGCGCTGTTGACAAAGATGTAGTTCCCCGCATCGTCCAAAATGTAGATGCCCTCTGAGAAGTTGTCCAGCATAGTCTCAAAAAAATGAGTTTCAAACACGTTCACAACCTCCTCACATGTGGAATTGTATTCAGTATAACAGATTTCGCTGGATCTGTCACAAAAATTTTTATCCATTTTGGCACGAGGTTTGCTTATATGTTTCGTATATTCCAATTAAGGAGGTTTCTCAGATGAGAGTTGCAATCTTGGGCTGCGGTGCCATGGGCACAGTACTGGGCGCCTACATGACCAAAAACGGATGTGATGTGGAGCTGATTGACAGCTATGAGGCTCACGTGGAGGCATTGAATACAAAAGGTGCCCACATCGTGGGAACCGTGGACTTTACTGTGCCCGTAAAGGCTATCACCCCCGCCCAGATGAACGGGATTTACGACGTGGTGTTCCTGTTCACCAAGCAGACGGCCAACGATGCTGTCCTGCCTGGGCTGCTCCCCCACTTGGGTGAGAACAGCACTGTGTGTACCCTGCAAAATGGCGTCCCGGAACCTTATGTGGCCGCTCATGTGGGCCAGTCCCGCACTGTGGGCGGCACTGTGCTGTGGGGCGCCACCTTCCTGAGCCCCGGCGTTTCTGAACTAACTCAGGACCTCTCCCGGAACGACCATTTGTTTGAGATCGGCGAGATGGACGGTTCCATTACTCCCCGTATCCGCACTGTTGCCAGCGTGTTGGAATATATGGGCCCCACCGCCGTCACTGATTCTCTGATGGCCTCCCGTTGGGGCAAGCTCATCAACAATGCCTGCATGAGCGGTATGTCCGCCGCATGCGGCGCCACCTTTGGTGAAGTGCTCGACAACGACAGGGCCCGGGCTTGCCTGAGCTATCTTGGCAATGAAGTTAAGCGGTGCTGCGAGGCCTGCGGCTATCAGCTTCCCGAGCTGCTCCATGAGCAGACTCCTGAAACCTTTGATCTGACTGACCAGGCCATGTTTGTAGCCAATCAACAGGTTTTCCTGGATATGTACTCCGATATGCGCGCTGCCAAGGCCAGCATGCTTCAGGATCTGGAAAAGGGCCGCATCACCGAGGTTCGCATGATCAATGGCTATGTGTGCCAGGTCGGAGACCAGAAGGGAATTGATACCCCCTTTAATGATAAAGTTGTGGAAATTGTGAGCAAAATTGAGCAGGGCCAGCTCCCGCTTGATATGAGCAATGTGGAACTGTTCCAGGACCAGATGTTCCCATACCCTCTGTATCACGTCCAATGAACTCTTCATTTTTCTCCTGGGACACTTCTTCTCCTGAGCTTCCCGAACAATCTTCCTGTAGCCTCAAGCATGGTTCGTCCAAATCCGCCCCCGCCAATGCTCCCGTCCCTGGATCTATCCCCTCCCAGCTCTCGTCGTTCTCCCATCCCAGCTGCCTGCGACATACAGAGCTGGGATCTATCCAGGGCCGGATCCAGGGAGACTGTCAGGCTTATCTGGGCATCCGCTACGCCATCGCTGACCGCTGGGAACGGGCTGTGCTGGTGGAACACTGGGACGGCACCTATGACGCTACCCATTTCGGTGACCGGGCCTGCCAATTCCGGGGATTCTACGGCGTGGAGGACAGTGCTATCAACCAGTTTTACCATGATGAAGCCAGATCACAGCTTCCAGCCGTATACAGCGAGGATTGTCTCAATCTGAATATCTGGACCCGTTCGGATGCCGCCGAGCTGCCCGTCATCGTCTATATCCACGGCGGCGCCTTTCTCACCGGCGGCAATGGCGAGCCCTTCATTGACGGGGAAGCCTTTGTCCAGCGCGGCGTGATCCTCGTATCAGTCAACTACCGGCTCGGCCCATTCGCTACTGCCTACGGGGATGGATACACCGGCAACTGCGCCATCACCGATCAGATTGCCGCGCTGACCTGGGTACACCGGTACATCGCTGATTTCGGCGGGGACCCAAACCGGGTCACCATCATGGGGGAGAGCGCCGGGGCTGTCAGTGTTCAGTGCCTCCTGCTCTCTCCACTGGCCCGGGGGCTATTCCAAGGGGCAGTCATGATGAGCGGCGGTGGAGACCTGTCCGCCTTGGGCACCCCCAACCGTCCACAGCGGGCCGAACCTATCTGGGCACGCATCAAACACGACCTGTCCCTCTCCGCCATCCAGGAGATGAAGTCCTGTCCGCCATACCGGCTCTACGCCGCCTGGCAAAAAGCCCTGGAGGAACTGCCTCAATTCGCCGCCGGTTCCGCCAAACCGGTGTTGGACGGCAAAGTACTGCCCACCAGCGTGTCTCAGGCCCAGGCACAGGGAACTTTGTCCGATGTTCCCTGCATTTTCGGCATATTGAGCGCTGACTCATGGCCGTTCACCTTGTGCCGCGCCGCGTTGGAGTATGCCGCCAGGCAACAGCAGGCAGGCAGAGCTCCGGCGTACATCTATCTGTTTGACCGCACTCCTCCCGGTGAAAACCCCTTTGGGGCATTCCACGGCGCGGATCTTTGGTACGCCTTTGGAACCTTAGGCCGCTGCTGGCGTCCCTTTGAGGAGACGGACAGACAGATCAGCAATTACCTGCTGGACTACCTCTCCCAGTTTGCCAAAACAGGTGATCCCAATGCCTGCGGCCTGCCCCGCTGGGAGCCTTCCGGCTCGGACGGCCAGGTCCTGCGCCTTGCCGATCAGACCGCCATGTGCCGACCTGATCTGGAACAGTTGAGGCATACGCAGGAAACCGCCAGCCCTTACCCCTATCACTGACGCAGGAGGAGATCCCCTATGAAACGCTCGCAGATCAACGCCGCCATTCTAGAGATGGAGAAAATGTGCGCCAGACACGGCTTTCACCTGCCGCCCTTCTGCCACTATACTCCTGAGCAATGGCGCACCCTAGGGCCGGAATATGACGAGATCCGAGAGTGCAAGCTGGGCTGGGATATCACGGACTATGGTCTGGGCCGCTTTGACGAGGTTGGCTTTTCCCTGATCACCATCCGCAATGGAAACCGTACCTGTTCTAAGAAGTATCCCAAAGTATACGCCGAAAAGCTGCTCTACCTGCGGGAAGGTCAATACGCTCCCAATCACTTCCACTGGTATAAGACGGAGGACATCATCAACCGCGGCGGCGGCAATGTGCTCATCCGGGTATACCGGTCCCTGCCTGATGAAGGGATTGATCCGACCTCTCCGGTCACTGTCCACACCGATGGGCGCTGCTATACCGTACCCGCTGGCAGCCAGGTCCGCCTATCCCCCGGAGAAAGTATTTTCATCCCTCAGCTGCTGTACCACGACTTCACGGTGGAGCCGGGCAGCGGCCCTGTCCTTCTGGGGGAGGTCAGCCAGTGCAACGATGACGAGAACGACAATCGCTTCGAACCGTCTATGGGCCGCTTCCCCGCCATTGAGGAGGATGAACCGCCCTACCGGCTGCTGTGCGGGGAATACCCCGCTGTCTCCAACTCGCGGGAATAAGGGAGCGCTGAAACGATGTTTGACGTGGTCGCTCTCGGTGAGTTGTTGATTGACTTTTCCCCGATCAGTTCTGATGACGATGGCTTCCCCACCTTGAAAGCCAACCCCGGCGGTGCGCCCGGAAATTTTTTGGCGGCCTTGAGCCGGTATGGCGCCCGCACCGCTTTCATTGGAAAGGTAGGTCAGGACGCCTTCGGTCAGCTTTTGCTGCACACCTTGGAGAGGGCCGGAATTGACACCAGAGGGGTTTTGACCGACCCCTCCGCGTTCACCACTCTGGCCTTTGTCACTCTGGACGAACGGGGCGAGCGTTCCTTCAGCTTTTCCCGCAAGCCAGGCGCGGACACACTGCTGCGCCCCGACGAGGTGGATCTGGGCCTGATCGGCCAATGTCGGCTCTTCCATTTTGGCACCCTGAGCCTGACCGCTGAGCCGGCTCGCTCTGCGACCCGCCTGGCAGTGGCCCATGCCAAGGCCGCCGGGAAAATCATATCCTGCGATCCCAATCTGCGTCTCCCCCTATGGGACAGCCCAAGCCGAGCCAGAGAGGAAATGTTGTGGGCCGTACACCAGGCGGACATTGTAAAGATCAGCGAGGATGAGGTTGACTTCCTCTGGGTCTGTTCCCCCGAAACAGGTGCGGATCGGCTGCTGGAGGAGTGCGGCGTCAGCCTTGCCATGGTCACCCTGGGTCCTGCGGGCTGCTATGTGAAAAACCGCCAGGGCGCGTGCTATGGCAAATGTCCTGACGTTCGGGTTCGGGACACCACTGGGGCAGGAGACATTTTCGGCGGGGCCGCGGTCAGCCGATGGCTCGCCTCTGGAACCGCCCCCGAGCTGCTTCGTCCTCAAGCACTCTCTGACCTGGCCGCCTTCTCCTGCGCCGCGGCCAGCCTGTCCACCCAATATCCCGGGGGGATTCCCAGCATTCCCGCCCCAGAGACAGTTTATAAACTACTGCTGGAGCAAAGCCCCCTGGCAGGTAGCTAAACACAGAAGGAGAGTCGATTCCATGATTGTCAAAAAGCTGCACAGCGGCTGGCAAATGCGCATGGTTGGAGAAGAGGCACTACGCAGCGCCGTCGTGCCGGGCAGCGTCTACCAAGACCTGCTCCGGAACGGCGGCATGGAGGATCCCTATTATCGGGATAACGAACTGCGGGCCCTGGCTGTGATGGATCATGATTTTGAATACGTTCTGCAGTTCTCCGTTCCGGAGGAAATGTGGGGCCAGGCAGAGATCCTGCTACGCTTTGACGGCATTGATACCGTCGCAGATCTGGAGCTCAATCACACTCCTCTGGGCCACGTGGAAAACATGCACCGCACCTGGGAGTTTCCGGTGAAGGGCCTGCTGCGACCTGGGAACAATCTGCTGCGTGTAACCCTGCGCTCTCCCACCCAGTTCATCCGAAAAGCCAATGAGCGTGCCACCCTCAAGGGAACCACTGATGCCATAGAGGGCTTCCCCCATCTGCGCAAGGCACACTGTATGTTCGGTTGGGATTGGGGTCCTCGCCTGCCTGACGCAGGAATTTGGCGGGATGTGAGCCTGCTGGCCTACTCAACCGCACGGCTGGACAGCGTCTATATTACCCAGGAACACCTCGGTGATGCCGTCACGCTTCGCTTTCAAGTGCAGACCGAGCTGCCTGACTGCGCTGAGCTGTTAGATCTGGATGGGGACCGCGCCCGGGCCGCTGGCTTGCGCTGCCGGGTAACCGTCACAGATCCCGATAGCTGTCGTGTGGAAAGCAGTTCTGACCAGGTATTTGCCTCCGGTCTTTCTATCCAAAACCCAAAGCTGTGGTGGCCCAATGGATACGGAGCCCAGCCCCTGTATCAGGTCCGTGTGGATCTGTTATCCGGGGAACAGGTGATCGACCGCTGGGAGCGTCGCATCGGCCTGCGCACCATGACCGTGTGCAGGGACCCGGATCAGTGGGGGGAGCAGTTCTGCCATATGGTCAATGGCGTAAAAATCTTCGCCATGGGCGCGGATTATATCCCGGAGGACTGTCTCCTTGGCCGGGTGACCCCGGAGCGCACCCGGCGCCTGCTGGAACAGGCCAGGGATGCCAACTACAACTGCATCCGGGTGTGGGGAGGCGGGCACTACCCATCGGACGCCTTCTATGACGCCTGCGACGAATTGGGCCTGGTGGTATGGCAGGACTTCATGTTCGCCTGCGCCGTCTATGATTTGACGGAAGACTTCGAGGCCAATATCACCGCAGAAGCCATCGACAACATCAAGCGGATCCGCCACCACGCCAGTCTGGGCCTGTGGTGCGGCAACAATGAGATGGAGATGTTTGTGGACTATGGCGTCTGGGTGGACCGGCCGAGCCAGAAGAGCGACTATGTCAAAATGTATGAATACCTGCTGCCCAAGCTGTGCCGTCGATACGACCCCAATACGTTCTACTGGCCTGCCAGCCCCTCCTCCGGTGGAGCCTTTGACAAGCCCAACGATGAGAACCGGGGCGACGCACACTATTGGGACGTGTGGCATGGGAACAAGCCCTTCACCGAGTACCGGAAGTTCCATTTCCGCTATGTGTCGGAGTTCGGCTTCCAGTCCTTCCCCGCCCTGAAAACCTGTGAGAGCTTCACCCTTCCAGAGGACCGGAATATCTTTTCCTATGTCATGGAGAAGCATCAACGCAACGCCACCGCCAACGGCAAGATCATGAACTATCTGGAGCAGACCTTTCTCTATCCCAGCGACTTTGACACGACGCTTTACGCCTCCCAGCTGCTCCAAGCAGAGGCAATCCGCTATGGCATCGAGCATTTTCGCCGCAATCGGGGGCGGTGCATGGGAGCTATCGTCTGGCAGCTCAATGACTGCTGGCCGGTGGCCAGTTGGTCCTCCATCGACTATTACGGTCGGTGGAAGGCGCTTCATTACTATGAGAAGCGCTGTTTTGCCCCAATTCTTCTCTCATGTGAGGAGGAGGGCATTTTGACCCAGGACCCGAATCCCAATGCCCAGCCCTACAAGGTGCGCAAAAGCATCCGTCTCAATGTGGCCAACGAGACACGCCAGGACATTCAGGTGACAGTCCGCTGGACCCTGCGTCGGGCAGACGGCAGTGTTAAAAGGGGCGGGGAGCAGGTTGTCTCCGTCCCGGCTCTTTCCGCCCGCTGGCTGGAGCGTGAGGATCTGGACGATGCGGACCTGTACCGGGACTATGTCAGCTTTGCCTGTCTTCGGAGCGGCGAGACCATATCTCAGGGAAGCGTGCTCTTCTGTCCCCATAAGCAGTTTCACTACCAGGATCCCTGTCTGTCTGTCCGCGCAGAGGGAAACGAAGTCGTGGTGTCTTCCCAGGCCTTTGCCAAAGCGGTGGAAATCCGCAATGAGAACGAGGATCTTCTTCTGGAAGACAACTACTTCGACCTGAACGGCGGCGAACGACGGGTCAAGATCCTGCGGGGCAGTACCTCCGGTCTCAAGGTCCGGAGCGTGTATTCCATTCGGTAATCCGCACAACGAGTCAACCGCCTGCAAGGCTTGACACCTTGCAGGCGGTTGACTCATTTCATTTCGTGCTCAAAGCATCCCCAGCTCCCTGGCCTCGTCGGTCAGCTGAGGCCGGAAGTCGGGGTGGGCCAGGCTGATGAGTGCCCGGGTCCGGTCCCGCATACACAGGGGCTTTAGATCTACGCAGCCGTACTCCGTCACCACGTACTGTACGTCAGAGCGCGGCGTTGTCACCACGGTACCTGCGGGAAATCTCGACACAATCCGGCTGCTCCGTCCACCCTTCCTGCTCTGTACTGTGGAGGTGACCGCAATGAAGGACTTACCTCCCCGGGACATCTGCGCGCCCCGGACAAAATCCACCTGTCCGCCGGTGGCACTATACTGCCGCCCAGCGAAATTATCCGCATTCACCTGTCCGAACAGGTCGATGGACAGGGCCGTGTTCACCGAGATCATGTTGTCGTTCCGGGCAATGTTTACTGGATCATTGACATGGGTGAATGGCATGTAGTACATCTGGGAATTGTGGTCAATGAACCGATAGAGCTCCTCGCTGCCAAAGGTAAAGCTGGCTACGGTCTTCCCCGGGTGCCAGGTTTTTCTGCTGTTGTTGATCACGCCCAGCTTCATCAGCTCCATAATGGAGTCCGTCATCAGCTCGCTGTGGGCTCCCAGGTCATTTCGGTCCTTCAATCCATAACCCACCGCGTTGGCCACTCCCCCCAGTCCCAGCTGGATGCAGGCCCCATCGGGGATCTGCTCGATGATATGCTTGGAAATGGTTTGAATGGTCTCGTCCACAGGGATTCCTGGATTTTCCGCCAAAGGGCGGTCTGCCCACACCACCGCATCTGCCTGGCTGATATGGATCAGGTTGTGCTCTCCAAAAACATAGGGAGCGTTGGTGTTGATCTGCAGGACAATCCGCTTGGCACTGCGCTGGATATAGGTATGCAGTGCCACACCGGAGGCTCCAAAGCTCATGTAGCCTTCCTCGTCCGGAAGGGATACCTCCAGAAAGGCGACGTCCGCCGGCGCTGTCTCCAGGCACCAGCGGTCCACCTGACTGAGATGGACGCTGGTGAAATCGGCCCTGCCTGCCTGATAACATTCCCGCTCCTTGGCTCCCATGAAATAGGTGTTCACCGTGAAGTCAGGGTTGTCCAGCAGTGGAAACTCCCCTGGCAGCATGGCGCCGCAAACCTCAAGGTGCTTTAACTCCCCTGCCCGATCCGCTAGCGCATCGCACAGCGCGTTGGCCATGCTGGTACATACTCCCGCAAAAACCCTGTCTCCATCCTGTACCATGGCAGCTGCTTGCGCCAAGGTTATGGTTTTCTCCCGAAACAGCGTCTCCAATTGCTCCGTCATATTCTTTCCTCTCTCCCGGTCTCAGTTCCGGGGTCTCAGTCCATAGATCTGCCGGGCCTCTTCCGGTGTGGCGGCCTCATAGCCCGCCTCTTCCAGCAGGCGCTTGGCCCGGGCCACAAATTGCGCGTTGGACTGGGCCAGCACTCCCTTGTGATACACGACATTGTCCTCCATGCCCACACGCAGATGGCCACCCAGGGCAATGGTCGTCAACATAACGGGCATGTGTCCCTTACCGATCCCGCAGGCCGCCCAAGTGCAGTTTTCCGGCAGCAGGCGGTGGAGATAGAGCAGGTGATCTAGGTCTATCGTCATTCCACCAGGTGCCCCCAGCACAATCTGGAAGTGGCAGGGCGCTTTGAGTACGCCCTTCTTGATGTAGTACAATGCGTTGTACAGCATACCGGTGTCAAAGATCTCCAGCTCTGGCTTGATGCCCAGATCCTGACAGGCATATCCCAACTTCTCCAGGAATCGGGGGTGGTTTTCAAAAATGGCGTTGTTCTGCCAGTTCATAGAGCCGCAGTCGTAGGAGCACAGTTCCGGCCTCAGCTGCTGGAGGGGATAGATCCGCGCGTCATCATCCATGCCGCCCACCCCAGAGGTGGTCAAATTGATATTGATGTCGCATTCCTTGTTGGCCCGGATCAGCTCCACCACCTGCCGATACTTTTCAAAGTCCATGCAGGGCTTCCCCTCGTCATCCCGCACATGAATGTGGGCGACGGCCGCTCCAGCCTTCCAGCACTCAAAAACGCTCTGGGCAATCTCCTCCGGGTGGATCGGCACGTTGGGATTGTCCTCTTTGGTGGGCCAGGACCCGGTCACCGCAACGGTAATCACTCTCTTTTTGGTCAGGTCACTCATTAGAATACCTCCTCATGGCAATTATCTACATAGGCACTAGGCACGTTCCAGCTCCCAAATACCGGCGGCACCCATGCCGCCTCCGATGCACATGGTCACCAGGGCGTACCGGCCTTTTATACGCCGCAGCTGGGACAGGGCTTTACAGGTCAACACGGTGCCGGTCGCTCCCATGGGGTGGCCCAGCGCCATCGCTCCGCCATTGGGGTTCACCTTGTCCATCGGCAGCTTCAGTTCCCGAATACAGGCCAGCGCCTGGGCAGCGAACGCCTCATTGAGCTCAATGACATCCATATCCGCTATCGTCAGTCCCGATTTAGCCATCACCAGGGGAACGGCGGCAATGGGTCCAATTCCCATGATTCCAGCCGGGACTCCGCGGACTGCGAAAGCTCGGAAAGCTGCAATGGGGGTGCAGCCCAGTTTTTCAGCGGTTTCTCGGGCCATAAGCACCGCGAAGGCGGCCCCGTCAGTCATCTGAGAGGAGGTAGCCGCTGTCACGCTTCCGCCTTCCAGGAAGCAGGGCTTGAGTCCCGCAAGGGTCTCCATCGTGGTATTGGGCCGGATCCCGTCATCCCTGCTCAGCACGGTCTCCTCCGCCCCGTTCCGAACTGTGATGGGTATGATCTCCTCATCAAAATAGCCTGCCGCTTGGGCCGCAGCAGCCCGGCGGGGGCTCTCCACCGCCATGGCATCCATGTCCGCACGGGCAATGTGGAATTGCCTGGCCACATTTTCCGCCGTCATCCCCATGGAAAGATAGGCGTCCGGACACCGCTCCGTCAGCGCGGCATCCCAGTACTCTTTTGGAAGGCCCATGGCCATCCCTGTCATCTGTTCAATGCCTCCGGCCACCACGATATCCATCGCTCCGGACCGGATCGCGTTGGCTGCCGTTTCCAAGCTCTGTAGTCCAGAAGAACAGAACCGGTTCACCGTCTGTGCCGGCACCTCATCCGGCAGCCCCGCCCGCTGGGCAATGAGCCGGGCCACATTATAGCCCGTATTCTTTTCCGGCGTGGCACATCCTACCACGATGTCGTCGATCCTAGCCGGATCCAGCCCTGGCAGCCGGGCTAGCACGCCCCGAAGCGTTTGGGCTCCGTACTCCACCGGGTGGGTGCCGGCCAACCCTCCCTTGTTTGCCCGGGTCAGCGGAGAGCGCCCACAGGCCACGAGCACTGCGTCTCTTGCATTACACTGCTGCATCCTGATCCCCTTTCTCTCAGAACCACCCGCCGGTGATCCGCACGCACTGTCCGCTGATATAGCCCGCTTCGTCACTGGCCAGGAAGGCCACCAGATTGGCCACTTCCTCCGGCTCCCCTATGCGCCGCATAGGAATCTGACTCAGGACGGCGTTCATGTTCTTCTCCGGCACCGTTTTGATAATATCGGTGTTGATCATGCCCGGGGCCACGCAGTTGGCGGTGATGTTGTACCGTCCCAGCTCCAGGGCCAGGGTCTCGGTCATCGCCACAATGCCCGCCTTTGCCGCAGCATAGTTCAGCTGTCCCACATTGCCCCGGTAGGCCAGGGAGGACATGGAGACAATCCGGCCATAGCCCCGCGCCTTCATGTCGTTGACCACCTGCTGCACGCAGTAGAAGCTGCCATACAGACTGACCTTCACCGCCGCGTCAAACTGCTCTGCGGTCATTCTATAGGACATGGCGTCCCGGGTGATCCCAGCATTGTTGACCAGAATATCCACCCGGCCAAAGCATTCGTAAACCGTACGGAACGCCTGTTCCACACTGTCATGATCCGCGACGTTGCAGACGATCGGCACCGCCCGGGTTCCACTGGGATCCAACCGGGCAGCGGTGGCGGCGAGGACTTCTTCCTTCAGGTCCAGCATGGCCACAGCGTGAATCCCAGAATCTAAAAATTTCTTTGCAATCGCTTCACCCAATCCCTGGGCCGCTCCAGTTACAACGGCGATCTTCCCTTGAAAGTCCTGCATGATTTGGTTCCTCCTATTGAATTATTTTGATTTTCCATTCAAATCGGCTCATATGGCGTAAACGTGAACCAGGAATCGTCAAAGAATCTCAGATTATCCATGGACAGGGGCAGTTGTCCCCGCTCCACGCGTTGGACGATCTCCACCACGGTATTGTTGAAGGGAGTGGCAATACCATGGGCCCGCCCAACCTGGGAGACATATCCGTTGATCATGGCCACTTCAGTCTTACGGCCATGCTCCAAGTCCTGAAGCATACTTGCCTTTCCCGGGAGCGCCATTTGATACATGTCATGGAACAGCTGCTGGCTGGCATTATACTCCTCCTGGTTCTTTAAGGAAAGGCTGTCAGGGGCAAATCCGTTGACCAGAATCGGCATGGCATACCCCTCTGCCTCGCAGCAGGTCTTCACCTCTCGGGCCAAATAGCTCAGGCAGGCCCGCGCTCTATCATTGTCCAGCACCTCGCCAAAGGTGGCTCCGCAGGCGGCGGACATGCCGCTCATACATGCGTTGTTGATCAGCTTGGCCCACCGGGTAGCCATGAGTGTTGTGGACACCTGAGTGGGACCCATGTGGTCCAGGATTGCCTTGACCGCTTGGATCCGGGCAGTCACCCGTCCATCCAGCTCTCCCACGTCAAAATACCAGTCCAGATGGGACAGATCCTGGGTCAACTCGGAGACGCCTGGTCCAACAAAGGTGGCTCCCCACAGCACAGTGCCGCCCACTGTCCGCTCCTTCCCCACACGGCTGGCCACATAGGGCTCCGGGACCCCATTCTGTAAGGTACAAACCGTACTGTCCGGCCCCAGATGAGACAGCAGGTTGGACAGTACCACATCATTGGCAGTCTGCTTCGTGAAGAGGAAGACCACATCGTAGATTCCCTCCATCTCCTCCGGCGTAACGGCGTTCACCGGCACTGTGAAGTCCACAGTCCCAACGATATGCGCTCCCTCCCGGTTCAGCGCATCCACGTGCTCCCGGTAACTGTCTATCATATCTACCGGACAGCCATTTCGGGCCAAAAAAGCACCCAGTACCGTGCCCATCGCCCCACATCCCAAGATCGCAGTTCTCAATACGATCCCCTCCTTAGCAAATTCTTGCAGCGCGTTTTGTCCTGCTAACCTCATGTTTTGCAGGCCATGTGCCAACTTTTTCGTGCCAACTTAGCCCACGTTGGCGGCGTTTCAGCCGGGATCCCACCTTTTCTGCATTCTCGAAAATCAAACTTTTCTTAAATTTGCATATTTTCTTTTGCAAAAACAAGAAGCTTCTGCTATACTGTCCATATATCATCCTTGGTTGGGAGGGGATGCGCGCATGGCGCAATTTTCTGAGTCCGCCGATCTGAATTCCGCCATGGAACATATTTTAATGGGCATTTTCATCCTGGATCGGGACGGAAATTATCTTTACGTCAACCGGGCCTATTGTGAAAACGTGGGCCGCCCCGCAGAATTCTACCAAGACATGTCCATCCCTAAGCTGAAGCAGATGGGCTATCTGCCTACCAGCGTGTGGGAACAGGTGGTCCGAGAGCGCAGAACGGTGATCTCCGTCCTATCCATCGTGGACCGAGGCGTCACAACCCCTTACCTCACCGTCAGCACACCACAGTTTGATGAGAACGGGGAAATCCGCCAGATCGTCTGCCGTCAGGAATCGGTGAAGCGCCTGAATGAGCTGCTCCAGTCCGGAGCGCGCAATCGCTTCCAGATCGGTCGGGGCAAGGCCTCCGGCTCCCCTTCCCAGGAACAGATCATCGCGGAAAGCCCTCAGATGAAGCAGCTGGTCAGCACCCTGTTGGCGGTCTCCAAAACAGATGCCGCCATTCTGGTCACCGGCCCCTCGGGCTCTGGCAAAGAGGTCTTATCCCGGATGATTCACGAGAGCAGCACCCGGAGCAGCGGACCGCTGGTCACCATTAACTGCGCCGCCATTCCGGAAAGCCTCTTCGAATCCGAGATGTTCGGCTATGAAAAGGGCGCCTTTACCGGAGCTTCCGCCGGCGGGAAGAAGGGGTTGATTGAATCTGCCGACGGCGGCACTCTGTTTCTGGACGAGATCAATTCCATGCCGTTGTCCTTCCAAATCAAGCTACTGCGGGTGTTGGAAACCAAGCAAGTTACCCGCCTAGGCGCGGTCCGGGCTCGGAATGTGGACTTTCGGCTGGTCTGCGCTTCCAATGAGGATCTACATGCACTGGTGGAGCAGCAGCGCTTCCGTTCCGATCTGTTCTACCGCATCAATGTCATATCCGTCTCCATTCCCCCTCTCCACGAACGGAAACAGGACATTCTTCCCCTGGCCATGCACTTCTTAGAGGTGTTCTCGGAAAAGTACAACTATGTAAAGACCTTATCGCAGCAAGCGGAAGATCGTCTGATGTCCTATTCTTGGCCCGGAAATGTCCGTGAACTGCGTAATGTAATTGAACGAGCCGTGATCATGTCACCGCCTCAAGAGTGGGAGATTGCGCAAGTACCCATCGAGTCCACCTCTGGGCATGGGCAGGACAGTCCAGTCCTGGCCCCCTCCTCCGGTTGGCAGGGCCAGGTCTACGGCGGCCAGACGCTGCGGGAATATCTGGGCCACTGCGAAAAGCAATTGCTGTCAGAATTACTTCGACAGCGTCTCACCCCCCGCGAGATTGCGCGGAAACTGGGAATCAATTTGTCCAGCGTCTATCGCAAGCTGCAAAAGCATCAGCTAATCCTACAGTCCAGGGCGGAGTAACCCTTCAGCGGAAAATTTGAGGTGAAAATCAACAGGTTTTGCGCCAAATACTGGATCGTCATCCATCGTTGGGGCGCCCGTTTCATAACGGGTGCCCCATTCTTTCCCCTAAGGCGGATGTTGGCATATATTTTGCATAAAACATAGGTGACGAAACGTCTACTAAATTATAGAAAACGGATAGAGCTATCGAAAATGTTGCGGAGGAAAGAAAGGATGAAACAAAAGATGAAAAAAGTCTTGCCGGTCTTGCTGGCGCTATCAATGCTGTTCTCTCTGGTGGCTTGTGACGGCTCGACAGGGGAAACCGGAGACGGCTGGCAGCTGCGCCGGGAAAAGCTGACGCAGGAAGAGATGGACCAGACCCCCACGGAGGACCAGCTGATCACGCTTGATACCGCCTGCGGACAGATTCAGGGCATTCAGCAAGACGGCTATCGGGAGTTTCGAGGCGTACGCTATGCCACGGCAGAGCGCTGGGATCAGGCCCAGCCAGTTGAAAGCTGGGATGGCGTCTATGACGCCACCACTTGGGGAGATGGCAGCTGTCAATACTTTGGCTTCTACCACATGGCTGATAGCACCGTAAGTCAGTTCTATATGGATGAGGCCATTGCAAGTGCGCCCATCCAGTACAGTGAGGACAGCCTGAACCTGAACATCTGGACTCCGGATGATGCGGAGGACTGCCCTGTGCTGGTCTACATCCACGGAGGATCCTATATGACCGGAAGCAACACCGATGCCTCCACTGACGGAGAAGCCTATGCCCACCACGGTGTCATTACCGTGGCCATCAACTATCGCCTGGGTCCCTTCCACTCTGTCTACGGAGACGGATATACCGGTAACCTTGCCCTCACCGATCAGCTTACCGCCCTGCGCTGGGTCAAGGAAAATATCGCCGATTACGGCGGAGATCCGAACCGCATCACCGTAATGGGTGAAAGCGCCGGGGCGGTCAGCGTGCAGAACCTGCTCATTTCCCCTCTGGTAGAGGACGGGCTGATCAGCGGAGCCATCATGCTCAGCGGCGGCGGAGATCTCAGCAGCATTGGTTCCCCCACCACTCCCGAGCTTGTGGAACCTATCTGGACTACGCTCAAGCAAAATTTGGGTGTGAGCAGCATTGACCAATTGAAAGAACTGCCCGCTGATGAGCTCTACGCTGCTTGGCTCAAGGCCTTGGGTGCCTATTCCGGCACCGCCACCACACCTGTGCTGGATGGCGTAGCTTTAACGCAAGACGTGGGCGAAGCGCTGAAGCAGAACACCGTAAAGGACGTCCCCTGCATCATCGGAATGCTTAGTGAGGACATGTGGCCGCTTACCCTCTACAATGCTGCAACAGGCTATGCCCAAAGCCGTGCTGAAGCTGGTGGAAAACCAGTATATCTCTACTATTTTGACCGGCAGCAGCCTGGCGACAATTCATTTGGCGCCTTCCATGCCGCTGATCTGTACTATGTCTTCGGCACACTTTATCGGAACCAGCGCCCCTTTGACGATACAGACTACCGCATTGCAGAAAACATGATTGACTACATTTCCAATTTTGTAAAGACCGGAGATCCCAATGGTTCTGGCCTGACTCAGTGGGAATCCGCTACCACCGAAGATCAGAAATTCATACACTTCGGCGATGAAGCTCCTTCCATGGTCGAACCAGATATTGAGGCACTCAGTGCAACTCAGCTGGAGGGCTGGGTATTCCCCTACGCAGATTCCATTGCCCCGCCGGAAATTGAGGACACCCCCACTGGAGAAAAAGGCGCCCCCATCGCCCCCGCCGACTTGCTGGGCACCTGGGATATCACCGGCTGGAATGTGCTGGCCGACGGGTCTTTTGTCCCCGTTACCGATCAGACCTTCGAGTTCCTGGAGGATGAGCTGTATTACGATATCTCCGGTGAGACCGCCAGCGCCTGCTACTATACCTTTGAGAACGAGTTCGATATCGCCCTGCGCAATTTCGACGCTGCCGAGACTGACGCCCCCCTGATCTGGACGCTGTATCTGAACGAGGATGGCCAGCTCCTCATTGAGGATCCCACCTATGCCATCGCCTATGTATGTGTGAAGCAGGATGACGGCGGGCAGACTGGAGTGGAGCCCACACACACCCCCATCGCCCCCGCTGACTTGCTGGGCACCTGGGATATCACCGGCTGGAATGTGCTGGCCGACGGGTCTTTTGTCCCCGTTACCGATCAGACCTTCGAGTTCCTGGAGGATGAGCTGTATTACGATATCTCCGGTGAGACCGCCAGCGCCTGCTACTATACCTTTGAGAACGAGTTCGATATCGCCCTGCGCAATTTCGACGCTGCCGAGACTGACGCCCCCCTGATCTGGACGCTGTATCTGAACGAGGATGGCCAGCTCCTCATCGAGGATCCCACCTATGCCATCGCCTATGTGTGCATAAAAGCGGACACTTGATCTCCCCTGCAGGCAATCCACCATTCAGTTTCCATCGACGCTTTTCATCCTAATTTCCTTCTGCCCGCAAAGTCAGAATGGAATTATTGAACCGGATCTGGTTTATTCGATTCGTTTTCGGTTGCGCTGCCAAAGATGATCGCCACAAACGAAACTTGGGTTGCAAAGATTTCTCCTCCGAACCTGTGCCGGGCGTTATGGAGTCAAGGGCGTGCCTAGGTTGGCATGAGTTTTGCTTTACGAATTTGGTGAAATACATTGTGCACAAATAGGAATCAAGCCGCAAGATCTATTTCGTGCCAGATCCGCTCTACAGATGGGAGGGAATCCATTGCGTTAGTGTTAAGGCCTGCCGATTATGGCGGAAAGCATAAGAAAATCGTGATGAAAGAAGGAGATAAGCTTGGCAAGTGTGTTCCACGACGTGCTTCAGACGGTAATGCAAAATTTCCATCTGATCGGAGCACTGTCACTATTTACGTTGGGCGTAGTTCTCACGTATAAGACAACAAACGTTGTCAACTTCTCACAGGCTACTGTCGCCACTGTCGGCGCCTACATGGCCGGCTTGCTGGTACGGGACTTTGGCTGTAATCCCTGGCTGGCCATGGTGATCGGCGTGGTTCTGTGCTTCCTCATCGGCATCTTTTTGGATGCAGTGGTCATCCGCCACATTGGCGGCGGCACTGGCCGCTCCATGGTCACCATCGCCCTGATCGTCATCTTCACTGCGGCCATTCCGCTGGTGTTCGGGACGATTCCCTTCAATTTCCCCCGTTTCTTCTCTGGGCAGATCGAGTTTTCCCTGTTCGGCGTGGACTTTAACGTAACGGAAAACGCACTGTTTGTCCTGCTTGTGTCCTTTGCAATTATTGCTATCGTATTCCTGGCCCTCAACCTCACGAAATGGGGCCTGGGCGTACGGGGCACCTCCTCAAACATGTACGTGGCCTCCATGATGGGCGTAAACACCCATATGATGACCGCTTTGAGCTGGGGCATTTCCGGTGCCTGCGGTGCGCTGGCTGGTATTCTGATGGCCTCCCAAACCCAGGTCATCAACAGCACCATGTTGGCCATGGTATCCTCCAATGCGTTCCTGGCCCTGGTAGTGGGCGGCTTTGCCACCTTCTTCGGGCCGATCATCGGCGCTGTGCTCATCCAGGTGGTGTTGTCCATGATGGGCTTTGCCAGCGGTATCTGGGCCACCGCCCTGACCTACATCGTAGTTATGCTGGTTATTTTGGCTAAACCCTCGGGCCTGTTTGGCAAGGCGATTCAGAAGAAGGTGTAACGGAATGAGAGAACTGAAAAACGATTATGCGGTACTGAAGCAAAACTACTCGCCCAAACCGCTGAAAAAGATGGCCGTTCATCCCCTCTTCGGGTATGTGATCATGAGCATCCTGCTCATTCTGGTGCAGATCCTGTACATGGTCGATATCATTCCGCTAAATGTCAGCCGGGCCATTATGCAGACCATGGTCTATGTAGTGGCAGGTCTGGGTGTCGGTATTCTGTTGTGGCTAGCCGGTCTGATCAGCTTTGCCACAGGCGCTTTCATGGGCTTAGGCACTTATCTGGCAGCCTGGATTCTCAAGTCCTACATGGTCCCCTTCGTGCTGGTTTTGGCTGTGGTAGCCGTGGTCGGAATCGTGGCCGGTATCGTGGTTGGCTTTGTTTCACTGCGGGTGAAGGGTGTCGGCCTGCTGATCATTACTCTGGCCTTAGCCACTGTCATGTCCACCATGTATGCCCTTCCCAATGAGTTCACCGGTGGTCCCACCGGCGTGTCCCGGGTTCCCTTCCCGGAGTTGGCCATGTTCTTTGAAACAAACCGGGATACCATGTACTTTGTGATCCTGGCCGTGATGTTTGTCCTGATCGTGATTACACTGAACATCATTAACAGTCCCATGGGCCGGGCTATGATGTCCATGGCCAGTAGTGAGTCCCTGGCGCAGGCCATGGGGATCAAATTGCTAAAGTACCGGGTGTTGTCCTTTATCATTGCCACGGTGTTCGCGCTGCTCTCCGGTGTGCTGTATGTAAGCTATATGCAGTCCTCGATCTACACCACCTGGAGCAGCAGCCTTGCAATGAACATTCTCATTGCCGTTTGCCTGGGAGGTACGGCCAACCCCTCTGGCGTACTCATCGGATCCTTTGTAATGTTCACCATCAACTCTGCCTTCCTGCAGAACATCGAGTTCTTCCAGACCTATCCCCAGGCCTCCCTGTTCTTCAACGGGATCCTCATCATCGTCATTATTGCCAAGTATCCTGGCGGCCTGATCCGCCTGCTGGGCGCAATCAAGAACGGCGTAAAACGTCTCGCTGTCAAGAGGAGGTTGTACAAGTATGGCCCCGAAGAGTAATCGCACGATGCAGCGATCTGTGAGTGAGCGAGACAAGCTGCACAGTACGCTGACCTTCAACCAAGAGTTCCCCACCGTAGAGGAACGCCTGATTGATCAAAAAAACGACAAGCGCCTGAAGCAGCAGGAGCTGAAGAGCAAAAAGCGGCTGCTCCCGCTGGAGATTGCCGCTCTTCCGGAGGCGGAGCGCAACGAAGTACTCCGGGAGCGTGAACTGGCTGCCTTTAAGGAAAAGCAGGTACTGCCCCGTCGGGCCGTAAAGCAAGCCAGCCTTCGCAAGGCCAAGAAAGAAGGCGAGCAAGCCGCTCAGGCCTACCAGGCCGCTGAACTAAAGAAGCTGGATGACGAGGCCGCAGCCAAACAGGCTGAGCTGGAACGGAAGTATCCCTCCGGCGGTTCTACGGTTGCCCCGGCAGATGCCGTGGCGGCCTATAATCAGGCGCTGAAAGAGGAAACAGCAAAAATGCAGGTCCTGCAGCAGCAGCTGTCCGAAAAAAAGCGCAAGCGTCTGAAGGCTATTACAACTAAGCTCACCCGGCAAAACACCAAGCTTCAGGCCAGGTTTGACACGCTCAGCAAGCAGCTGCGTGCCAACAGCGAACAGTACGAGCAGGATTTCGGCAAGGATGATATCCTCAGCGTCCGGGATCTGAAGATGTACTTTTCCGGCATCAAGGCGGTAGACGGCCTGTCTTTCAATATCAAGCAGGGCGAGATCTTCGGTCTGATCGGTCCTAACGGCGCAGGCAAAACCACCGTCTTCAATTGCATCACCCAGTTCTATAAGCCCACCGGAGGCGAGGTCTACTACCGAGACCGCTATGATGACGTAGTCCCCTTGATTGCTTATAAGCCCACTGACATCATCAAGGCTGGCATCGCCCGGACCTTTCAAAATCTGGAGCTGGTATACTGGCTGTCTATCCTGGACAACATGCTGATTGGCGTACATGCATTCTACCGTTCTACCCTGGCTGATCAGTTTGTCCACTCCTCTAGACTTCGCCAGGAAGAGGATGTGTTCCGGCACCGGGCCATTGAGATTCTGGAGCGGCTGGGAATTGCTCAGTACAAGGACATGCCCCCCATGGGCCTGCCCTATGGCGTACTGAAGAAGGTGGAACTGGCCCGTACACTCATGTCCAATCCCCGGATGATCATTCTGGACGAGCCCGCTGCCGGTCTGAATGACGCAGAAACCGAAGAACTCACTGAGATTATCCGGCTCATCCGGGATGATTTCCACTGCACCATCTTCTTGGTGGAGCACGATATGAACCTGGTCATGAACGTGTGCGATACAGTGTGTGCCATTTCCTTTGGTAAAATGCTGGCCATCGGCACGCCTGAGGAAATCCAGAACAGCCCGGCGGTTCAGGAAGCCTATCTTGGTACGGAATGAGGTGGAGAAACGGCATGGAAAATATCCTTGAAATCAAAGACCTGGTGGTAGACTACGGCATTATTCGGGCATTGAAAGGCGTCTCTCTGAACATTCCGAAAGGAAAGATCGTGGTAATTTTAGGTGCCAACGGCGCCGGGAAGACTACCACCATGCACGCCATCTCCGGCGTCACCCGATCCGCCTCCGGTCACATTCTCTTTGAGGGGAAAGACATTCGCAACAAGCAGCCTTATGCCATTGCCAAGCATGGTATAAGCCAATCACCAGAGGGGCGGCTGATCCTGGCTGGCCTGACGGTAGAGGAGAACCTGCGCATCGGCGGATATACTCTAAAGTCCCGGGCCCAGATGAACCGCAACTTCGATCAGGTGTACAGCCTCTTCCCTGTATTGAAGGAGCGGCGCAACCAGCAGGCCACTACCCTGTCCGGCGGCGAGCAGCAGATGCTGGCCATTGGCCGGGCGCTGATGATGAACCCGAAGCTCCTGCTGCTGGACGAACCTTCCCTGGGCCTGGCTCCCCTGATCGTCAAGAGCATCTTCCAGACAGTCAAGCGCATTGCCGAAGAGGGGGTTACCATCCTGATGGTGGAGCAGAACGCCCGCCAGTCCCTTCTCATCGCGGACTACGCCTATGTGCTGGAGTTAGGCGAGGTAAAATCCCAGGGCACGGCCCAGGAATTACTGCAAGACGAGGCCCTGATCAGCGCCTATTTGGGCAAGAAAAAAGACAACGCATAGCTTTCAGCCTCTTCCTGCGGTTAGGGTCAGGCCAAATTCCGTACATTTTGTCCCATCTTTGGGAAACCAAATTTATGATAAAGGAGACTGCAAGATGAAAAAGAAAAGACTGCTCAGCATGCTTTTAGCCGTTGCGCTTGTCTTCTCGCTGGCTGCCTGTAGCCGCGAGAGCGCAGACGAATCTGAGGCCCCCTCGCAAGGCGGCTCAGATGTGGAAAACACCACCAACCCCGAAGAGGTATCCCAGGGCGTTACTGACGACACCATTCAGATCGGCACCATTTCCCTGGTCAGCGGCGCCTTCGCCTACATTGGCCAGCCCGCCTATGACGGTCTGCGCGCCTGTGTGGCCCGTCTGAACGCCCAGGGCGGCGTACTGGGCCGGCAGGTCGAGCTGGTGGCCTACGACGACCAGTATGATGCCGCCACCGGCCAGGCCTATGTGGAGCGCCTGGTGGAACAGGATGAGGTGTTTGCCTTGGTCGGTCTGGGCGGCAACATCGTAGAGTCCAGCCTGGACTATCTGAAGGAGACCGGAATTCCTGTGATCAACATCTCCTCCGGCCTGGATGTGTGCTACTCTGACAACGACCCCGGCGGAAACATCTTCCAGATTCAGCCCGCCAACATGACTGATGCCCGCTACCTGATCGCCCGCGTGCTGCATGAGCCCATCTTTGGCCCAAACAAGGACGAGAAGCTGCCCGAGGACGCTAAGATCGCCGTCGTCCACGGTACGGACTCCGCCAGCATGAGCAGCCTGGGCCACCTCCAGGAGCTGGCTGAGCAGGAGGGCGCCACCGACCGTCTGGTCATCCAGGCCGTTACCCAGGACACCTATGCCACCGCGATTCAGCAGTTCCAGAACGAGAACTGCCAGGTTGTCATCTTCATGGGCGTAGACTCCACCACCTGGATCTCCGCCATGGATGACGCCCAGTGGGAAGTCCCCGTCGTGTTCTCCTACGGCGCCTCCACCCTTCAGTCCTTCGTGCCCGACACCTATAAGGAAGGCCGTCCCTGCTACGCTACCATTTGGGGCGACTACTCCGGCCAGGCCGGCCAGGATATGCTGGACGACATGATGGACGCGCTGTCCTATCTGGACGATCTGGATGAGGCCACCCGCACCTCTTACCGCGACAACAACTACTGCGTGGCCGGCTATGCCTACGGCCTCGCCCTGACCGAAGCCCTGCAGCGTTACAACGAGCACGAGGGCGAGTACGGCCTGAACTGGAATGATTTCATCAAGATCATGGAGCTGGAGCCCTTCCAGTTCGGCTCCGTGGAATTCACCTATGCCGACGGCTACCGCATGGGCGTGGACTCCATGGCGTTCGTGGAGTACATCGGCTACCCCGAGACCGGTGAGGAAGAGATGATTCCTCTGCGTCCCTTCGAGTCCCTGGAAGAAGTACTGGCAAAATAAGGCCGGTCGTCAAGCAGGCTGCGGCAGACCAAGGTTTGCCGCAGCCTCTTGCGTTCGCGCATTTCTCTGACCGATTCTGATTTCACTGCCCGGCGGGACAGCACCGCCCCGCCAGACATCCTGACTGGAGGGACATCTATGAATTGTACTGTACAAACGCCCTTTGGTTCGCTGAAGGGTATGGAGCAAGACGGTGTGCTGTGCTTTTTTGGCGTTCCCTATGCCCAAAAACCGTTGGGAGCGTTGCGTTTCCGTGCTCCCGAGCTGGTAGAGCCCTGGGATGGCGTATTGGCCGCCACCGGATTTGCCAAAGACCCCATGCAGGCGAACCTAACGCTGGGGCCGGAAAACTATAGTGAGGACTGCCTCTACCTGAACATCTGGGTGCCGGAAAACGTGCAGTCTGCCGCTCCGGTCATGCTCTGGGTCCCCGGCGGGGCTTTCGCCACTGGCGGCAGCGGTGCCTTGAAGCCGGAAGGTCCCACCAGCTATGACTGCCGGCAGCTGGCCAAGGATACCGGCTGTATTATCGTGTCCATCAGTTATCGGTTGAACGTGTTCGGCTTTCTGAACCTGTCTTCCTTCAGCAGCCGTTTCGACGATCACATCGGCATGAAGGACATCATCATGGCCATGCGCTGGGTTCATGACGCGATCTCCTCTTTCGGGGGCGATCCGGGCAACGTCACCTTGTTTGGGGAGTCCGCAGGGGGCGAGGCCATTTCCGCCCTGCTGCTCATTGACGAGGCCAGCCCCTACTTCCACAAGGCCATCATTCAGAGCAACTGCTTCGGCTCCTTCTATACGGTGGAGGAGGAGCGGGAAATCTGCAAGCTCTACTTGGGCTTTGCCGGTCTGAAGCCGGAGGATGCGGACCAGTTGCTCAACCTGCCCTATGAACGGCTGATTGAGGCCGGCCGAGCCTTGGACGCCTATGTCTCCGAACATTATACCGGCCGCTGCTCCTTCTGCCCGGTGGTAGACGGCGCATTTCTCCGGGATTTCCCCACTCTGGCAGACTTCTCTGCCATGGATAAGCCGGTGCTGGTGGGAACCAACCGCAGCGAGGGGAACTTCCAGGCAGCATTCACCTGGCCCAATCCGGAAAAGTTCGCCCCGCTGGTGCTTCAGCGCCTGGAGCCGGAGACGCGGGAAGCGCTGCTGGCCCACTATCCGGGTCTGCCGGATAAGGCGGCGTTTGGGGAGCTGCTCACCGACGTGATGTACGCCTTCCCCAAGATCCGCTTTGCCGAACGTCTGAGCCGCGGTAAGAGCCAGGTATACGTCTACCGGTTTGACTACTATACTAAGGTGCTGGAAACTTACCATCTTTACGCCTGCCATGTGTCTGAGCTGCTGCCCTTCTTTGAGGTCCCCACAGAGCCATACTGTCAGCTATTTGCGGGCTCTGAAGAGGAAATGCGCCCCATCGGCACCAGGATGCGCCGCTACTGGGGGGCCTTTGCCCGTACCGGCGTCCCCGCTGTCCCAGGTCAGGCGGAATGGAAGCCCTATACCGAGCAGGAGCGCTACACCATGGTCATTGACCGGGAAGACCACCTGGAGCTCGATCCGGAGGCGGAAATCAGAGCCCGCTATCAGGGAATCGACCGGGTGCTGATCTGATTTAGGGCAGCTGTCCAAGTAAGTACCATATTCCCTCTCTTTTTGCGAAAGCCGCAGGTCACGAGGATGAAACATCCTATGACCTGCGGCTTTCCAGATTTAAATCTAGCCCTCTATCTTTCTCATGTTCTGCCCTGCCGATTTCAGCAGCAGCCGCTTGGTGCCCACATCGTCAAAGGCGATCTCCAGCAGAGTGTCGCCTCCCATCTTTTGCGCCGAGAGCACCATCCCCCGGCCGAAGGCCCGGTGCTCCACCCGGTCCCCTTTGGCATAGCCGGGCAGGGAGATGGAGCCAGATGCCTGGCCGGTCTGCGCCACAGGCTTCCCGCGGCCGGACAGCCCGCCACTCCCCATCCCTGCGGGGCTGTAATAGCCCACCGGGCGGGGCGGAGCGGGGCGCTGCCCGTACTGGCTCTGGGGATAGGAGGTCACCCGGGGGCTCTGGTCAAAGTCGTAGTCCTGCCAGGCTCTCACCCGGTCCCGGTAGCGATGTCCCGACTGCTCCAGAAGTCCCTCCGGAATCTCTCCGGTAAACCGGGAAGGCCGGTTGGCGCTGGTGCGGCCGAAGAGCATCCGCCGCCCGGCGCAGGTGAGGTACAGCCGCTGCTTGGCCCGAGTCAGGGCCACATAGCACAGACGACGCTCCTCCTCCATCTCCTCCGGGTCTCCGATGGTGCGCATGCCGGGGAAGATGCCCTCCTCCATACCAACTACGAACACCACCGGAAACTCCAACCCCTTAGCCGAGTGCATGGTCATCATCACTACCGCATCCTCGCTGGGGTCATGGCTGTCCAGATCGGTATACAGGGCGATCTCATCCAGGAACCCCGCCAGGGAGGGCTCCCCCTCAACATTGCTCAGGTACCCCCGAATGGAGGTCAACAGCTCCCGCACGTTCTCCAGCCGGGTACGGCTCTCCACATCGTTCTTAGCCTGGAGCATGGCTGCGTATCCGCTGCGAGACACCACCTCGTCATAGAAGGCGGGCAGATCCATCGTCTTGGATAGTCCCGCAAGCTGGTCAATCAGTTCAGTAAACTGTCCCAGCCGAACCGCCGCCTTCTGCAGCTCCGGATGAGCCGATGGGTTGGAAATGACCTCCCACAGGGATACCCCCTCCTGGGCGGCAATGGCGGCGGCCTTTTCCACCGTGGCCGGGCCGATGCCCCGGGGCGGGTTGTTGATGATCCGCCGCAGACGCAGATCGTCCTGCCGGTTGTTCACTACGCACAGGTAGGCCAGCATGTCCTTCACCTCCGCCCGGTCGAAGAAGCGGGTGCCCCCGATGACCCGATAGGGGATGCCGTTGCGCTTGAAAGCCACCTCCAGCTGATTGGACTGGGCGTTCATCCGGTAGAGGATGGCGTGGTCGTTCCAGGGTTCCCCCTTCCGGTAGTCCTCCAGGATTACGTTTGCCACGTACTGGGCCTCGTCGTTCTCATCCATGGCAGTGTACAGCCGCACCGGGTCGCCCTCTGCCCCCGCTGTCCACAGCTGCTTGCCCTTGCGGCCCTGGTTATGGCGAATGACGGCGTTGGCTGCGTCCAGGATGTGCTTGGTGGAGCGGTAGTTCTGCTCCAGGCGGATGGTTCGGCACCCCGGGTACTGATGCTCAAAGTTCAGGATGTTCTCAATGGTGGCCCCCCGGAAGCGGTAGATGGACTGGTCGTCGTCCCCCACCACGCAGATGTTCTTCCGCCCCCCTGCCAGCAGGGAGGTGAGGCGGTACTGGAGGTTATTGGTGTCCTGGTACTCGTCCACCAGCACGTAGCGGAACTTCCTTTGATAGTAGTCCAGCACCTGCCCGTCCTGCTCCAGCAGACGCACGGCGTGCAGGATGATGTCGTCAAAGTCTAGGGCGCCGGCCTCCCACAGCTTCTTCTCGTACAGGGCATACAGCCGGGCGATCTTCTCCAGCCGGAAGTCGCCGGAGCGGCGGGCCTCCCGCTCGAAGTCGGCGGCCAACTGCATTTTGTCCTTGGCCTTGGAGATCATGGACAGCACGGACCGGGGAGGGAACTGCTTGTCGTCGAAGTTCAGCTCCTTCAGGCAGTCCTTCATCACCCGCTGGGAGTCGTCGGTATCGTAGATGGTAAAGGAGGAGGGGAAGCCCAGCTTCTCGATGTCCCGGCGGAGGATACGCACGCAGGCGGAGTGGAAGGTGGAGGCCCACACATCGTTGGCGGCGGGGCCAAGACGGGCCGCCAGCCGCTCCTTCAATTCTCCCGCCGCCTTATTGGTGAAGGTGATGGCGATGATCTCCCATGGCCGGGGGGCGTC
>CAJLWS010000005.1 GCA_905210385.1 uncultured Eubacteriales bacterium
GGAATGAACAAACCGGCCAGGAACAGGAGCCGGAAGCCATTGTAGACCTCCCGGCCCTGCAAGCGGAATACCCGGATATCAAGGGGTGGATCACCATCCCCGGAACCTGCGTGGACTACCCTGTCCTGCAAAGCGGCGCCCAAGATCCCGAATACTACTTGCGGCGCACCTATAAAGGGGAATGGCGCACAGCCGGCAGTGTTTTCTTTCAATGGGACTGCACCCCGGAAAGCCGGAACACCGTGGTCTACGGGCACAACATGAACGACGGGACCATGTTCGCTGTGCTTCAGAAGATGCCCGATGCAGCATTCCGGGAAGAACATTCCGAAATCCTTCTGCAGACGGAAACTGGGCTGCAGGAGTACACCATTGTGGCTGTGCTGAAAACGGATATTCAAAAGCTCTCATTCAACCGTACCGTATTTGCTGACGATGGGGATTTTCTGTCCTTTCAGAAGGAGCTGCTTGCACAGCCGCTGTATCTCGATCCAGCATTTATTCCCGGCGCAGACCACCGTCTGCTGACCCTTGTTACCTGTTCCTATGAATGGGATAACGCCCGCACGGTGGTTGTCGCCATGCAAAAGTGAGGTGAACTTGACTCTATGGAACCGAAAGCGATTATAGTCATTGTCCTGTGCGCTGTCATTTTAGGCGGCCTTGTTTTCCTGCACATTCGCAACCGCAGGAAAAAGTAGCAGAGATTTGGTTGGGTGGGGCGCTGAAACGCGCCCTGCTTTTGTATTTGATTGCACTGGAGGGATTGATTGAAGAAACTTGGACTTTTAGACCGGCTGGCAGAGCAGCACCGCACCTTCATCTCCAACCTGCGCCTGCAGCCCACCCTAAAATGGGAGGCCCTTGGAGACTTGTACCATCTGGAGAACAAAGAGCAGTACCCGCTGAAGGAGTGGGAAGAAGCCGTGTCTTACCTGCTGGGCTGCGAGGTGCGGTTTGCCAATTATGAGGACATCGGGAAAAGCCTCAAGCCCTTTTCCCTGAAAGTGAGGTGACGCCATGAATCAATTTTACACCGCCGAATCCGTCACGGAGGGGCACCCGGATAAGCTGTGCGACCTCATAGCCGACAGTGTTCTGGATGACTGTCTTTCCCATGACGCTCTCTCCCGTGTGGCCTGCGAAGTGCTGGCCACCAAGGGGCAGGCCATCGTAGCTGGTGAGATCACCAGTCTGCACCAACCCCAAATCCCGGCCATTGTCCGTTCTGTACTGCGGAAGGTGGGCTACGACCCCGCCCGGTACGCCGTCCAATGCCTCATCCATAAGCAAAGCCCGGATATCGCCGCAGGGGTGGACTGTTCATTAGAGCAGCGAAGGGAGACGCTCAAAGATCCTGTCCTCCGCTTGGGCGCCGGTGACCAGGGGGTCATGGTTGGTTACGCCTGTTCGGAGACCTCGCAGATGCTGCCTCTTCCCGTTGTGCTGGCCCACCGTCTGGCCGGCTGTCTCACCACAGCCCGGAAATCCGGCATGGTGCGGGGCCTGCGCCCGGATGGGAAAGCCCAGGTCACCGTGGAGTACGACGAGGATGGGCGCCCCCTGCGGCTGGACACGGTTGTCCTCTCCGCCCAGCACAGCCCGGAGAAGCCCGCCGATGAACTGTTTTGGGAGCTCACCGACAAGGTGCTGGCCCCGGCGCTGCAGGCACTTCCCCCGGACGAGGATACCAAAATCCTGCTGAACCCTTCCGGGCGGTTTGTGCTTGGCGGCCCGGAGGCCGACACCGGCCTCACCGGGCGAAAGCTCATGGTGGATAGCTACGGTGTGTTCGCACCCCATGGGGGCGGCGCCTTTTCTGGGAAGGACCCCACCAAGGTGGACCGCTCCGGAGCGTATATGGCCCGCTACATCGCCAAAAACCTCGTGGCCGCCGGGCTGTGCAGCCGGTGCCAGGTGACGCTGGCCTATGCCATCGGAAAAGCCGAGCCGGTGATGGTGGAGGTGGATACCTTTGGCACCGGCGCCATCTGCGCCGACGATTGCCTGGCGGATGCGGTGCGCCTTGTGTTCGGGCTGACCCCTTCGGAAATCATCACCCAGCTGGACCTGTTGACACCCCGCTATACCCAAACCGCAGCCTACGGGCATTTTGGCAAGCCGGAACTCCCCTGGGAGCGCACCGACCAGGCCAAGATCCTCCGGGCAGCGGTAATCTAAGATAAAGGAAGGAGCATTCCCATGCCCGGAGTGAGCAAAGAGCAGATCGCCGCCGCCAAGCAGATGACTGCCATCGAGTTCCTGCGCCGGTTTCGCCCCAACGAACTGGTCAGAAGCGGCAGCCGTGGTGAGTTCCAGCTGAGAGAGCACGACAGCTTCAAAATCAACGGGGAGTCCTCTATCTGGCACTGGAAAAGCCGGGATATCGGCGGGAAAACCGCGCTGGATTACCTCATCAAAGTGGAAGGGATGAAGTTTGTAGACGCGGTGCTGGCCTTGTGCGACGAATGCCCCGGCTACATCCCACCTTCTCCCCAACAGAAAAAGAGGACGGAGTTTATCCTTCCACCGGCAGCTGTGAACAACCGCAGGGTGTTCGCCTATCTGCTGAAGCGTGGGATCAGCCGTGGGGTCATCGAAGCCTGCGTCCGGGCAGGGATCCTCTATGAAAGCGCAGACTACCACAACGCTGTTTTTGTCGGCAGGGATGAAGCCGGCACTGCCCGGTATGCCTTCCTGCGCGGTACTTACACATGGGGAAAACCCTTTAAGGCAGAGGTGCCGGGCAGCGATAAGCGGTTTTGCTTCCTGCTGCCGCCGAAGGGAAAAACCAACCGGGTGGCTGTGTACGAAGCCGCCATCGAACCCATGGCCCATCTGACGCTGGAAGGGGCCACAGACAAATGGCGGCTGTCCCTTGGCGGGATCTACGCGCCGGAAGAAGGACAGCGGCAGGAACGGGAGGCCAAGAACCCCCTTGCGCTGGACGCTTTTCTGGAGCGCCACCCGGAGATCGAGGAAATCGAGATCTGCACCAACAACGATTTTGCCGGGCGCTGGGCCGCCGCCCACATCGAGAGAGCCTATCAGGGCCGGTACCGCATGGTGAAGAACCTGCCCCGGCGAGAGGGCTGCGACTATGGCGACCTGGCAAAAGAAAATTATGAACGGCGAGCCGCCCGGAGCCTTTCGGACGGTTCCCGATAGAAAGAAGGTCATGCAATCGACAAGCAGGAAATCACACTGAAACTATACTCCCCGCTGAAAGGGGATTTCTTCCCCCAGGAGGTCTACGACGATATAGGTTGGCTGAATCGAGTGGGGCCGGACGAGTTCTTTGGCTTTGAGCTGGCAGATTATGAGGAAGCCATACAATCCGCTCTTCAAGACTCTTTCGGGGGAACCGATGGAGATCTCATGCCCTATTTTTCAGAGCAGCGAAACCCCGGCGTCAAGGCAAAGGTGCTCAGCGCCATCCCCTCGGTGGAACTCCGGGGCGGGGAGCTGATGGGCTGCACCACCGTGAAGCTGCGGAAACCCCTCATCGAATCGGAAATGCAGGATTTACAGGAGTACCTCAAGGGTCAGTTTTCCGACGGCTGGGGCGAGGGCTTCGAGCAGCGGGAAATTCAGACTGCGGATGGCGTGCTCTACGTCCATTTTTGGGAAGCGGACCCCTTCTCCTTCGAGGTAGTGCCGGTGCAGGTCACAGAGCCGGCAAAAAAGCCGCCTGTTCCCAAACGCCCCAAAATGAAGCTGGCCGGCATGGATGGAAACATTTTCTTTATCCTCGGCAAGGCTTCCCAGCTTCTCAAGAGAAGCGGATAGCCGGAGCAGGCCAAGGAGATGACGGACCGTGTCTACAGATCCGGCGACTACGGAAAAGCCCTATCTATCATCAGCGAGTATGTGGAAACCGAGCTTTCTGATAAAATCCGTCCCAGACAGAACAAACGCTCCGAGCTGGAGCGATAAAGGAAAGGATGATGCCTCTGAACCAAAAGAACGAACTTGCTCAAGTTGTAGAAGAATCCACTTTGCCTATCGAGCACAACGGAGGGGATGGGTGGACCATTCTCCATGGGGATACCCTGCAGATTATTTGCGCGTTCAAGCCCCAGGTGTTTGACGCACTTATTACCGACCCGCCATACGCTTCGGGCGGCTGGAAACCCGCGGAGAAAAACCGCACAACCACACAGAAGTACAGCAGCATGGATCCCAAGAACGCCCCACCCGACTTCGATGGGGATAATCGGGATCAGAGAAGCTGGACCCGCTGGATGGCCGAGTGGCTGTACGATGCCCGAAAAGCCTGCAAACCGGGTGCGCCTGTCTGTCTGTTCATCGATTGGCGGCAGTACCCCTCCATCACCGATGCCTTGCAATGGGCCGGATGGATCTGGAGAGGATGTGTGGTATGGGATAAGATGACCAGCCGCCCACAGAAAGGTCGTTTCCGCCAGCAGAGCGAATATGTGGTGTGGGGTTCCAACGGCCCCATGCCGGTGAGCCGCCCGGTGGGCTGCCTGCCGGGGGTGTTCCGCTATGCCAATCCGCAAAACCGTACCCATGTCACCGAGAAGCCCCTGCAGCTCATGCGGGACCTTGTGAAAATCTGTGTGCCGGGAGGAAGGATCCTCGACCCCTTCTGCGGGGCCGGGACTACCGTGCTGGCCGCCAGGCTGGAGGGGTACGAGGCCGTGGGCATCGAGGTGACCGACGCCTACTACAAACTGGGCTCGGACCGGGTGCGTTTTGCGTTGGAAGCCCAGCCGGAAACCGCTGAGTAAGCTCGGCTGTCCATGTGGATAGCCGCCAACAACCCCAAACCCAGACAGGCTATCCACATGGATAGCCTGTCTGATTACCTAAATAGAAAGGAAACATCGCTATGGAAAAAGCCTTTGCTTACATCTGCTCGGCTGCAGATACGGCTCCCCGCCTTTTGAAGCGGTACTGTCGGAAAGTTTACGAGTTGGGATACGTCCCCATCTGCCCTAAATTAAACGATGGGCAGTACCTTGCGCTGGACAACGCCGATGAAAAGAGGGATTTTCACAATATTGCCCGCCAGAAGCTGGGCCGGTGCCGGATGCTGGTGGTTTGCGGCAAGGAGATCAGCAACTCCATGTCCGCAGAAATCGGGATGGCCGAAAAGAGGAACATCATCTGCACCACACTGGATGGTCTGGCCAGAATCAAGGAAGCCGGCGAGGACAACGCCATCTGACCTGCGGCGCAGGTCGCTTCTTTCCCAGCCGGTGACTGGTTTTGCAAGCATAGCCTTTGGATATCCAAAGGCATTCTTGGGGAGAACCCCAAACCCCCGGCTGCCCGCCATCGGCTGATTTCATGAAATACGAGGTGAAAAATGAGTCAAAAGCAGTACGCCGCATTTGCGGCAAATATAAAATCATGGGATGCCCTGCGCCAGAAGAAAGCAAATTTTGTTCCGGGAGTCCTTCAGGTCGAAAAGGTCATCCTTCTGAGCAAAGCGGATTTTGACAAGCTCTCGGAGGATATCTCCCCAGATTATCCTTTCCTGCAAGACAACCGTCGCCTTCTCAGCGCCGAACCGGGCGGGTTGTTCCGCTGCCTGATGGTACGGGCAGAAGGGCAGGCGGAGCATCTGCTCATCTCACAGCGAAGGAATACCCTGTACCTGGGCTATGGGAAGGACTACCGCAAGGTGGACTTAAAAGGCGTTCCGGTGGAACGCATGGTTTTAGAAGATCCGAAGGTGTACCAGGAACGGGCTGTGTTCCATCATCGACCCCGCCGCATGGAGGATATCGTGGGGCAGCATCCCGGAACCACTGCTTCAGAACGCCAAACGGGGTTTCGGGTGGAACAGGTCGTCGTTCTCACCGACGAGCAGTACCGTCAGTTCCAGGAGAGCGGCCTTGAGGAAGATCAGATTTTCCTGTTCGACTACAACGACAAGATGTGGTTTGACCCCGGCGACCTGTGCTGGCACTGTGTGCTCGTCAAAGGTGAAACCAGCAGGGATGGCATCCTGGTGGAAGCGGAGGGGTATTCCTATGCCCGGTATGCCGCCTTTGCCCCGGATTGCAGCAGGCTGCGGCTGCGGGATGCCCCCATCCACTATGAATACCCAGCAAAAGCGCCGGAGCAAGTGAAAGCACGAAAAAGGAATGAGCCGGAACGCTAAAGGAGTCCACATGAGAAAACGAAACCATATCATCCCCCTCCATCTGAATAAAAAGGAACTGGCTCATCTGGAGGCTCAGGTGAAGCTCAGCGGCCTTGCCCGTGAGGAATTCCTGCGCTCCCTCATCATGGGGGCGCAGCTGCAGGCGAGGCCCTGCACTCACCATGCTGACCTGCTTCACAAGGTGGCGGGTCTCTGCAATAATGCCAACCAGCTGGCCAAGGTCGCAAACACCTATGGCGAGGCCAGCCAGCAGAGCGTGGAGGAAATGACCAGCATCGCCCGTGCGGTCTGGAAGGAAGTGAAGGAGAACTGGTAAATGGCGTACACCAGCATTATCCCCGTGCACCGCCTGAAGGGCAGTGTGGACTATGTCCTGGATGAGAAAAAGGCCTCCCGTTCCCAAAACGCAGATTCCCTGCAGGCGGCGGTGGACTATGCCCTCAACAAGGATAAAACCGAGCAGGACCTGTTCCGCTCGGCCATTGGCTGTACGCTGGATTCCGCCTTTGCGGATATGTGCCAGATTAAGAGGATGTGGCACAAGGAAAAAGGGGTGCAGGGCTTCCACCTGGTACAGAGTTTCGCCGCCGGGGAGGTAACGCCGGAGCTGGCCCATCAGATTGGCTGTGAACTTGCGGACTGTCTGCTGGGCGGCAGGCACCAGGTGGTCATCAGCACCCATTTGAACACCGGGCATATCCACAATCATCTGGTTTGGAATTCTGTTTCCATCCAAACGGGGAAAAAGTACCGGAGCAATGAAAAGAGCTACGTCACCGGGGTGCGCCGGATCTCCGATGAACTGTGCCGGAAATACCATCTCTCGGTCATCGACACTGAGAAATCGGAACGGGTGGCCCGCCCCTATGCCCAATGGCTGGCCGAGCAAGAGGGAAAACCCACTTGGAAAACCGTCATCCAGCAGGATGTAGACGCCGCCATTGCCGCCTCTCTCACGTGGAAGCAGTTTCTGCGGGTGCTGGAGCAGCAAGGGTACACCTTTCGCTTTGACAGAAAGTATCCCACACTGAAGCCTCCGGGGAAAGAGCGTACCGTCCGGTTCAAGACCCTTGGAAAAAACTACACGCCCGATGCCATCCAGCGCCGCATCCTATACCCCAGGCGCTCCGCACCGTCTGGGAAAAGGACACCTCCCGCCCATGGGCTGCTTCTCCTCCTTGAGGAAGCGCAGCCCCGCAAGCTCACCGGCCTGCGGGCGCTCTATTTTTCCTATTTATATCAGGTGGGGGTACTTCGCAAGAAACCGCCCTACCCCAGTTATGCCGTGCGGGAGGATATCCGCAAGCTGGACCAGCGGATCGAGCAGGCTGAGTTTATTTTTCAGCATCATGTGGAGGACCGTGGCCAGCTGGCCAGCCTCCGGCAGCAAGCGGAGGATGAAATCACCGTGCTGTTAAAGCAGCGCCAGAAGCTCTACCGCTATGAGCCGGACTCCCCGCAGATCAGCGCCCTCACCGAGAAACTCCGGCAGCTTCGCCACACCGCCAAGCTGTGCCGGAACATTGAAACCCACTCTGTGGAGATGGAGCAGCGCCTGCTGGCGGCCCAAGAGGAAGATCGCCAGCGTCAGGAACGGGAAGAAAAACAGCAAGAACGTAAAACGAAAGATGGCCCCAGGAGGTGATCGATTGAACAGGATCCCCAGCAGAGAACAGGTGGAACGCCTCCGGCAGCGATACCCTGCCGGAACCCGTATCGTCCTGTACTCCATGGATGACGCCCAGGCTCCGCCGTCTGGAACCATAGGTACGGTTGTCTATGTAGACGATATGGGGCAAATCGGAGTCGAATGGGACAACGGTTCCGCCCTGTCTCTCATCCCCGGTGAAGATTCCTTTTCCAAGGTCTCTGCGCCGGAGAAGGAAAAGCAGAAACGTTCCCGTGATTTGGAGCGGTGAAAGTGAGGTGATTTGACTGAACTACGGAAGCGATCCCGCCGACCAGATTGTCCGATTTACCTTGGAAGGGACAGAGGTGGCCCTCAAGCTGTCGGGGCTGGCGGCAAAGAATTTTGCGCTGTTCGTCTATGCGGTATTAAAGGATCAGAAGAAAACCCGTGGCAAGACGCGGCTGGTACGGATGCTCAAAGAACAGCGCCCCTTCAAATTCTTTAAGGTGCCGGTAGGCTACATGAAGGAATTTGCCAGGGAAGCCAAGGAGCACGGACTCCTATACGTCCCCATTCGGAACCGGCAGAAGTCTGAGCGCATCGAGGTGGTGGTGTTTGCCGATGACGCCTCCAAGATCCAGCGCATCTATGACAACCTCGGCCTGGATTACGTTGCGGCCCAGGCTGGTGACGCCACTGTGGAGAAAGCGCCTATGCAGGAGAAAAAGTCTCCCGCCGCCGCTGCCCCCAGCAGGACGGAAACCGTCCAGACGGAGCATGGTGCGGTGGAATTTGAGGTGGGCGGCTTCGAGGATGAGATCGAACTCTCCTCCGTACCGGATCGGGAGGAAGGGGCAAATTTTACTCCTGGCCGGGAGAAGGACTCAGCCAAACCGGAAACGGCAAGGAATCCGTCCGAGAATTCCTTGCCCGGCAGAAACTCTTCGCCCGGTCCATCAGGCAGTAAGGCTGTGCCGGAACAGAAACCTTCTGTGAAAAAGCAGCTGCAGGAGATCCGGCAGGAACAGGTGCAGAAGAAGGAAGATCGAGCTAAACAGCCCCAGCGTGAGCACGCCGCACCCAGCCGCGGCAGGAAAAAGAAGAAGCAGAAAGGACGGTAATGCAGTATCGATTTAAGCACATTGATTGGCAAGCAGCAGGAACAGCAGCCCCAACATGAGTTGCCCCGCCTTTCCAAAGAGGAATACGCCGCCATGCGAAAAGCGGAACGGGAAGAACTCCAGGCGCGGGTGGATGCCCAGGCTCAGGAAGTGTTCCGGGATGACGCTACCATGAAAGGGTTTCTCAATTTCATGGCACAGTGCACCCCACAGAGCACCTGGAACCTTCTCATCCTCTATGAACAGGATCCCACCATCACCCATCCCCGTACCTTCGACAAGTGGAAAGAGGCCGGGCGTTCCCTGCGAAGCGGTGTGACGGGGTATGCGTTCTACGCCGACCAGGAGTATGAACGGGAAGATGGCACCAAGGGCAACGGCTTCACCATCACCAAAGCCTTCGACATCTCTCAGACCAGGGGCCAGCAGCCCCTGCCCTCCCAGCAGCGGCTGCCGGAGGAAATCATCGCCGCCATGGTGGAGCAAAGCCCTGTTCCACTGGCCATTTCCGATCAGCTGCCCCAGGGGGTGCAGGCGCAGTATGTCCCCAAGCAGCGCACTATCTATGTGAGAAACGGGATGGACGAAACTGCTACGATTTGCGCCATTGCCCGTGAGCAGGCCCATGCCGGTTTTGACACCGTAGGCAGCGGCTACTACCGGCAGGCGTATGCGTCCCAGGCCTATTGCGCGGCCTATGTGGTGGCACAGAAACTGGGGCTGGACACCTCTGCTTTCCACTTTGATAAGGTGTGCCAGACCTGCGCCGGGATGGAAGTCCAGGAGAAGAAGGGGTTCATCAGCGACGTCAAGCGGGCGGCCTATGCCATCAACCGGGAGTTGCAGCGGAGTTTTCGAGAGATGGAGCAGGCCATCCAGCCGGATGAATTCTCCATAGAGCCTCCCAAGCCCGCCAAAGCGCCCAAGGACAAAGAGGGCAAGGAAAAGGAAGCGGCCAGATAACGGCTCCCGCCGAGAGTTTTCCGTTTGTTTTCTTCTGCGCGGTAGCTTTCTACAAGGCGTTGTGATATGGTGATGATGAAAAACACCAGGAAAGGCAGGGGTACCTATGGAAAAGCAAAGGATGCTCAAGATGAGCCAACTGGAACAGGATATGTTGGTCAAAGCCCTTTGCGATACGCAGGCCGAAGAAATGCGTTCCCTTGCTTTGAAAACCGTCCGCGCTCCCCGCCGCAGGCTGTACCTGAGCGATGAGGAATTTGGGCGGGCGGTGCAGGCCCTGAACCGAAAGCGCAACGCCTATCTGTCAGCAGGACGGAGCAGCGTCGGGCTTGACCGCATTCTCCTCAAGCTGTTAAACAGCAAGTACCGGCATACGCCGGTCAGATAAATCCATTCACTCCCCCGAAGCCTGTGGGTTCTCCCCATGGGCTTCGGGGGGCTTTTTTTCTTTTGCGAAAAGGAGGGATCTATAAGAAAAGCACAAAATACGTAATTTCATTATCCGGCGGGAAAGACAGCACCGCCCTGCTGCTGCGTATGCTGGAAGAAAAGATGCCGGTGGACGTTATCCTTTTCTGCGACACCGGATTGGAGTTTCCTCAGATGTATGAGCATCTGGACAAGGTGGAGCAGTACACCGGCAGGGCTATCACCCGGCTGAAACCGCCCCACAGCTTCGAATACTTTTTCTATGAGTATTCGCCAGAGCGAAAAAATCCGGCCCTGTCCAAATACCGCGGCCTCAGCTGGCCCGGCCCCAAGCAACGCTGGTGTACCGGACGGTTGAAGCACCGAGTCATTGACGCTTACTTAAAGGAACTAAAGCAGGAATACCACATCGTCCAATATGTAGGCATTGCCGCCGACGAAGCCCATCGGGTGCGGGAATACTGCTATCCCTTGGTGGATTGGGGTATGACCGAAGCCGACTGCCTGCGCTACTGCCGGGAGCGAGGATTCGATTGGGGCGGCCTTTACGATGTTTTCCGGCGTGTGTCCTGCTGGTGCTGCCCCTTGCAGCCGCTTAGTGAGCTGCGAAAGCTCTACGCCCTTTTCCCGGAACTGTGGAAGAAACTCCAAGCCATGGACGATCATACCTGGCGGCAGTTCCGGGTGGATTACTCTGTGCGACAGCTGGAACTGCGCTTTCAGTTCGAACAGCAGTGCCGGCAAGCTGGCATCTCTCTCACAAGCCGTGAGTTCTTCCGCCTGCTGAAAGAGCATCTTCAAAAGCAGGAAGGGGTGGGTACTCCTTCAACGGTATAGCTGCGCGGAAAAATCCATGGTGGGTGTGGCTGCTGCCTTTGCCCATCGTTTGGTGGGCTGCCCTTTTGGTGGCCGGAAGCTGGAGCGCCGGGATGAACCTCGTGGATCTGCTGGGGAAGCTCTCCGCAGCCATGAACAATCCCTTTGCCATCCACTGGACGGAGTATTCCGCCCAGTGCCTGCTGTTCTTTACCATGGGGTATGGGATCGTGGCGCTGACGGTGGCCTCCAGCCGGAAGAACCGCCGCCGCGGTGTAGAACACGGCTCCGCCCAGTGGGGCGATGTGTTTCAGATCGCCAAGCGGTACCGGGATAAGAAGCACCCGAAAGAAAACCTCATCCTGACCCAGCACTTCCAGATGGGGCTGGACGGCCACAAGCACAAGCGCAACACCAACGTGCTGGTCATTGGCGGCAGCGGCGCCGGCAAAAGCCGCTCCTACGCCATTCCCAACGCCCTGAACTGTGGGAACTGCTCCCTGGTCATCTGCGACCCGAAATCCGAGATCCTGCGGAAAACCGGAGGGGCCTTGAAAGCCAATGGCTATGAGGTGCGGGTGTTCGACCTGCTCAGCCCCGACACCTCTTTCTGCTACAACCCTTTGGCCTATGTGCGGGATGACAAAGACGTGCTTCGCCTCATCGAAACCCTCATCCAGAGCACCACCCCGCCGGGAGCACAGAGCAGCGACCCCTTCTGGACCAAATCGGAAACGGCGTTGCTCCAGGCCCTGGTGCTCTATCTCATGCATGAAGCCCCAAAGGAAGAACAGAACTTCGCCATGGTGATGGAGATGTTGGCCGCCGCCGAGGTGCGGGAGGAAGATGAGGAATACGAGTCCCCCTTGGACATCCTATTCGCCCGTCTGGAGATGCGGGATCCGGAGAGCATTGCCGTCAAGCAGTACCATGTGTTCAAGATGGGGGCCGGAAAAACACTCAAGAGCATCCTGATTAGTGTTGGCGTCCGGCTGTCCGCCTTCAACCTGCCGCAGATCGCACGGCTCACCTATACCGATGACCTCCATCTGGAGGAAATGGGGGAAAAGAAGGTGGCCTTATTCTGCTGCATCCCGGACAGCGATAAGAGCCTCAACTACCTTGTGGGCATGATTTACGGGCAGCTCATCCAGACGCTGTACTATGTGGCAGACCGGAAATATAAGGGCCGCCTGCCGGTGCCGGTGCATCTCCTCATCGATGAAGCCCCCAACATCGCCCTGCCTACGGACAACTTTTTGCCTTGGCTCTCCACCATGCGGAGCCGGAACATTTTCTGTTCCTACATCGCTCAGAACATGGCCCAGCTCAAGGCGCTGTTCAAGGAGCAGTGGGAGTCCCTGGTGGGGTTGTGCGATGAGTTTCTGTACCTCGGCGGCAATGAGAAGGAAACCCACAAGTACGTCTCCGAGCTTATGGGCAAGGAAACGCTGGATACCAACACCTATGGCCGCAGCCGTGGGCGAAGCGGCAGCTTCAGCGTCAACGACCAGCAGACGGGCCGGGAACTGCTCACTCCCGACGAGGTGCGGATGCTGGATAATCGGAAAGCCATTCTTTTTGTAAGAGGTGAACGTCCCATGCTGGACGATAAGTACGACCTGATGCGCCACCCCAACATCAAGCTCACGGAAGATGGCGGCGCTGCGCCCTACGACTACACCCAGGCGAAGGACGCCGCAAACGATTTGGACTATTCTCCGGAGCAGTACGAGGATTTCGAACTGCTGGATCCGGAGGACTTTTTGAAGTCCTGAAATACACTTTGAATTGGAGGAATGCTTCTGAAGAATATTCTGCATCATTGGATTTCCAAGAAAAATCATAGCAAGAAGAACGACGGACCCCAGGGCGCTCTGCCTCTTGGCAAAAAAGGACGGTTTGGCTTTACTGCCTACGCCGCCACCGTGCTGTGTGTCGGCTGCCTGTCTACCACTGCTTTCGCCGCCAGCGATCCGCTGACGGTAGTGAACAATCTCTCCACTTTCATCTTTTCCCTGATCCGCGCCATTGGCCTGATTCTGCTGGGCTGGGGCGTGGTACAGGTGGGCCTCTCCTTCCAGAGCCATGACCCCTCCCAGCGTTCCCAGGGCTTTCTCACCTTGGCGGGCGGCCTGGTCGTGACCTTTGCCAAGGAGATCCTCGACCTTATCACAGCCTGAGTTTCTGTGTTCCGGCAGCGGGGGCGTCCACATGGGCGCTCCCGCCTATTTTTTCTGAAGGAGGTGACCAGCCGGAAACTGGATTATAGATAACCTAAATTCGGCGCTGGAAACATGGAACGACAAGCTGGCCGAAATCTGGACTCTGCTCACTCAGGACCCCGCCACCTTCAAAGGCGGTGGGATTTGGGGCGTCATGCTCAACATCAACGATGCGCTGAAAGCCATTGGCCTTGGCTTGCTGGTGCTGTTCTTTGCAGTTGGTGTAGTCAAGACCTGTTCGAGTGTGGCCGACCTAAAGCGCCCGGAACACGCCCTCAAGCTGTTTGTCCGCTTCGCCCTGGCAAAGGCGGCGGTGACCTATGGCCTGGATCTGATGCTGGTGGTGTTCCGCATTGTCCAGGGCATGGTTTCCACCATCATCACCCAATCGGGCCTGTCAGGGAGCGCCGGCACGACCCTGCCCCAGGAGATCATCGACAAGATCAACGATGTGGGGTTTTGGGACTCCATCCCCCTGTGGGCGGTGACCCTCTTAGGCGGCCTGTTCATCACGGTTTTGTCGTTCATCATGATTCTGACAGTGTATAGCCGGATATTTAAACTATATATGTACACCGCCATCGCCCCGGTTCCGCTCTCCAGCTTTGCAGGGGAACCCACCAGCAATGTGGGGAAAAACTTCCTCCGCTCCTATGCTGGGGTGTGTCTGGAAGGGGCTATTATCGCGCTGGCCTGCATCATCTTCTCCGTCATGGCAACCTCTCCGCCTGCGGTAGATCCCAATGTCTCGGCGGTGACTGCCGTGTGGAGTTATGTGGGCGAGCTCATTTTCAATTTGCTTGTCCTTGTAGGAGCCGTTCGGATGAGTGACCGGATCGTGAAAGAAATACTTGGGCTATAAAGGAAAAGGTTCGCTCTTTCAAGCGAACCTTTCTTTAGCCTTCATGCGTTAAAATCCATCGCAGAAGCCCCTGCCGATCAGTTTGACCGGCAGCGACGGAGAGGACCGTATCAATCAACTCCTGCTGTTCATAGCGCAGTTCAATCCCATTGACAGCCAGGAAAACCAACATTGCATGGGCGCCGATCCGCTTGTTCCCATCCACAAAGGGATGGTTGCGGATCAGGCCAAAACCAAGCTGCGCCGCTTTTGACTGCAGCGAGGGGTACACCGGCTCCCCGCCGAAGGTTTGGAAAGGTGATGCCAACGCCGACTCCAACAGTCCTTCGTCCCGAACCCCGTCCATGCCTCCAAATTCTTGGATCAGAGCGGAATGCAGGGTCAGCACCTGTTTCTTGGATAGGGTTTTCATTTTGCCAGTTCCTCATAAGCAGCCCGGTTTTTGGCGATCAGCCTCTTGGATACAGTCAAAACATCCTCATCTTCCGCAAGCTGCTCCTGTTCGGCCTGGCTGAATTCCACCAGCACATAACGGGGAACGTTATTCTTTAAGATGACAGCAGCCCCGTTTTCATCCACCAGCCGGGCAATACGGGAAAAGTTCTGATTGGCTTCTGTGATGGAAACCAAATTCTTTGTATTCACAGTCATGTGCAACACCTCCTATTTCTATTATACTCAGAATTAGGAGAAATACAACCTATTTTTGATGGGAGCTGATTTTTTATCGAAGTAAAAGTGCCAAAGGAAATACGGGATTACCAGGAGTCCATCTTTTTCGGGCTCTCCACCAGGCAGTTTCTCTGCTCCCTTCTGGCGGTAGGTGTAGCAGTGGGCATCTACTTCGGCCTGCGCCCCTTTGTGGGGAGCGAGGAAGTGGGCTGGATGTGCATCCTTGGGGCTGCGCCCTTTGCCGCCTGCGGCTTTTTCAAGTACCATGGCATGACCGCCGAAAAGCTGGCCTGGGCCTGGTTTAAGTCGGAATTTCTGTACCCGAAGAAGCTGGTGTTTCAATCTGACAGCCTCTACTACGAGGCAATGGAGGAAGCCATTGCGGAGGGAGAAAAGCCTCCCCGAAAACGCAAAAGCCGCAGGCCCCAGCCACCAGCTGGGAAAGAACAATAATTATAAATTTCTCCCATTGAAAGGACGGATGCCTATCATCAAAACGCTTACCAAAGCAACGAAGTTGGAAAAGGAGAAATTCAAAATCCCCAAGTCCGTACAGGACGCAATCCCCATCCAGCGCATCTGGCCGGATGGGATTTTTCAGGTGGGGAGCCGGTTCTCCAAAACCTTCTCCTTTACGGACATCAATTACAGCATTGCCAGCAAGGACGATAAGACCGCCATGTTCCTGGACTATTCAGAGCTCCTCAACGCTCTGGATTCCGGGGCCAGCTCCAAAATCACCATCCACAACCGGCGGATTGACAAGGCGCAGTTTGAGAAATCCCTGCTGCTCCCCATGCGGGAGGACGGCCTGGACCATTTCCGCAGGGAGTACAATGAAATGCTGCTCTCCAAGGTTACCGGAACAAACAACAGCGTGGTGCAGGACCGCTACATCACTATCACGGCAGCCAAGCGGAATATCGATGAGGCCCGCACCTATTTCTCCCGTGTAGGCACGAACCTCATCAATCACTTGTCTCAGCTTTCCTCGGTGGGGCGGGAACTGGACGCCGCCGCCAGGCTGCAGCTGTTCCGGGATTTCTTCAAGGGTTCGGAGCCTGCGGCCTTTGCCTTCGACCTGCGAGAGCACATGAAGAAAGGCCACAGCTTCAAGGATTGGCTCTGCCCTGACTCCATGGAATTTCAGAAGGACCACTTCCGCATCGATGAGCGATGGGGCCGGGTGCTCTACCTGCAGGATTACGCCACCTACATCAAAGACTCCATGATTGCCGAGCTCTGCGACATGGACCGCAGCCTCATACTGTCCATCGACGTCCTGCCGGTCCCCACCGACGAAGCGGTGCGGGAGATCCAGAACAAGCTGCTGGGTGTGGAAACCAATGCGGCTAACTGGCAGCGGAAACAGAACGCCGCCAATAACTTCTCCGCCGTGCTGCCCTACGATATGGAGCAGCAGAGGAAGGAAACCAAGGAGATGCTGGACGACCTCACCAACCGGGACCAAAGGATGATGTTCGGCCTGGTAACGCTGGTGCATCTGGCCGACACCAAGGAGCAGCTGGACTCGGATACCGAGACCATCCTCACTGTGGCCCGAAAGCATCTGTGCCAGATGAGCACGCTGCGTTGGCAGCAGAAGGACGGTCTGGACACCGTTCTGCCCTATGGACTGCGGAAGATCCATGCCCTGCGCACCCTGACCACTGAGAGCACCGCGGTGCTGATTCCCTTCCGCGCCCAGGAGATTCTCCAGGGCGGCGGCATCTACTACGGGCAGAACGCTGTTTCCAAGAACATGATTGTGGCGGATCGCCGCAGGCTCCTCAACGGGAACAGCTTTCGGTTGGGTGTCAGCGGCTCCGGCAAATCCTTCTCCGCCAAGGAGGAGATCGTCAGCATCGCCCTGTCCACCGATGACGATATCCTCATCCTGGACCCCGAATCCGAATTCGGCTTCCTGACGGAAGCGTTGGGCGGCGAGGTGATCCGGGTGTCGGCCTCTTCCGATACCCACATCAATGCGCTGGACATGGACAAAGCCTATGGGGATGAGCGCAACCCGCTGATAGAAAAGTCCGAGTTCATCCTCTCCCTATTTGAGCAGCTGGTGGGCGCTGGGGGCGTGTCAGCCAAGGAGAAGTCCATCCTGGACCGCTGCGCCTACGACGTGTACCGGGAATACATGGCCAACAACTACCAAGGCGAAGTACCTACCCTGAAGGATTTGTACCATTCCCTCCTGAAGCAGCCGGAGCCGGAGGCCAGGGGGCTGGCCCTTTCCTCCGAGCTGTTCATCACCGGCAGTTTGAACACCTTTGCCCAGCCCACCAATGTGGACACCAAGGCCCGCATCCTCTGCTACGATATCCGGGAGCTGGGGGAGCAGCTCATGCCCATTGGGATGCTGGTAACCCTGGACGCCATCTTCAACCGGGTGATTCAGAACTGGAAGAAGGGCAAGACCACCTGGGTGTTTGCCGACGAGTTCTACCTGTTGTTCCGCTACCAGTACAGCGCAGACTTTTTCTACAAGCTGTGGAAGCGCATCCGCAAGTACAACGGCCTTGTGACAGGGCTGACGCAGAATGTAGAGGAACTGCTCCGTTCCGATACCGCCCGCCTCATGCTGGCGAACAGCGAATTCCTCATCCTGCTGAATCAATCCGCCACAGACCGTGATGAGTTGGCGGGCCTCCTGCACATCTCCGACACCCAGCTGGGGTACATCACCAATGTGCCGGCGGGCTGCGGGCTTATCCGCTGCGCCGGAAACATCGTTCCCTTCGAGAACAGCTTCCCCCGCAACACCCGCCTGTATCAGCTGATGACCACCAAGCCGGATGAAGCGCTGAGGGGGGTGTAACATCCATGAATCTGTCATTTCCCAGGGGGCCTCCTTCGTCCCTCTGTTTATAAGAATCCCCTTTGCACAGGTTGCGATTTTTCAGAAAAAGCCTGTTTTATTAAGGCTTTCTGGCGTTTATCAATCGCAAGCCAGGTTTGCGATTTGCTTACTTACTACTGTCTTTGATATCCCTATCTCGTGTGCTATCTGCTGGATCGTTTTCATACCTTCACACTCCCCGCGCTGTCATTGGCGGGTTTGCCTGACTGCTCTGCTATGTACTTTTTCATATCTTCATCAAGATCAAAAGGTAATCTTCCAAGGCGGACGGTTTCTTCAAAAAATAAAACCGTCGCCGCTTCCAAAGTCAGGCCATTTTCCAAGCAGACCTTTTCTGCCTGTTCTTTCAGCTCCGCATCGATCTCCAGCGTAACTTCAACTAACTTCCCCATTCCCATCACTCCAACAGCCGGCCATAATCCCGTTTTGCATAGACTACACGAGCGACCGTCACCAGCTTTTTTTCTTCGTCCACCCAATAAAACATCAGATAATTTTGCACCAAGATTTTTCGGTACTCATGTTTCAATGGACGGATCGTCTGGCAGGCCGAAGTTGCATACGGGAATGTGAGCACACTCTCCGCTGCATCAACCAGCTCCACCGCCAGACGATCCGCCGCATCCGGGTTTTGCAGTTCCCCGCTGATATACCGCACGATCTCAAGCATATCTTTTCGGGCAACAGGCAAATACTCTAATTTATACAACCGGTTCCCCCCCAATAGCGGCCTTCATCGCTTTCAGCACCTCTTTGGAAGAATAACGCTGATCCGTCAGTTTGGCCTCTCTCTCAGCCTCCTGCAGCTTGAAATATACCTCGCTCTCAAATTGCAGGTTTTCAAATGCCTCCATACTCAAAACAACCATATCGCCGTAACCATTTTTTGTCAAAAAAACAGGTTGAGCGGTTTCATGCACAGTCTTTGAAATATCAGCAAAATTATTTCTCAAATCAGAAACAGGTCTAATCATTTTCATAACATCAACCTCCACGTTATTATTTTAGCGCAATTACGCTAAAATATCAAGACGTTTTATTTCAATTTCGTAAAATGCAAAGATTAATTCCAGCGGCAAGTGAAAAGTGGCATTTAGTTTCGCACAAGGTTAACATGGTGACCTGCTCCGTTGCGATTCAATGGCCCTTGCCTTTTATAGTATATCACAGGAGGTGCATTTTTGAAAGAAATCAAGACCAAACCGGAAGGCGGCAAGCCCAAGCTGCTGGAGCGTGCGGCCAAAGCCCCGAAAACCGCCATGAAGGATTTATGGCTGAAGTCCAAGGAGAAATCCGTTTCCGAGATAAAGGAAACGCCCTTCGCCAGCCAGCAGGGGGAATCCTTCAACGCCCCGGCCAATACTGCCGGGGATCAGATGCTGTCCGGCATAGAGAGCATTGCCAAGAAGGGGGCGGATCTGACCTATCGGGGCGGCAAAAAGCTGGCGCAGACCACCGCCAAAAAGGTACGGGAGAAACGTGAGATAGCCCGCATACGCAAGCGGGCCGAGGATTCCGCCTCCCAAGCCGCATCCCAATCGGAAAAGGCCGCCAAGAGTGCGGCCTCCAAAATCAAGACCAAGAACGCCGTGGGGAAGGGTGTCAAAGGGAAGCCGGCAAAAGCGGTAAAGACAGCCAACAGAACCCTGAAGGGAGCCAGGCAGGGCGCCAAAAGCGTCAAGACCGCGCAGAGATCCGCTAAGGTGGAGCGGAGAACAGCCCAGGCCACCGCAAAAGCGGCAAGGGCAGCCGCCCATGCCGCCAGAGCCGCAGCGAAAGCGACGGTTACTGGGGTCAAGGCCGCTGTTAAGGTGACTGCCACAGCTATAAAAGCGACCATTGCGGCGGTGAAGGGGTTGATTGCCGCCATCGCCGCGGGGGGCTGGGTTGCTGTGGTAATTATCCTGCTGATATGCCTGATTGCTTTGATTGTCGGCTCCTGCTTCGGCCTGTTCTTCGGTTCAGAGTCCACTGGGACAGGGACCAGCGTGGCCCAGGCGGTGGCTGACCTCAACGGAGAATACCAGGCGTACATTCAGGAGATCGAAGCCGCCAACCCCCACGACAGGCAGGAGATCACCTCCAACGACGGGATACTGTCTGTCAATTGGGAAGATGTCCTCGCGGTATTTTCCGCAAAAGTGACGGGCGTGGAAGATGGCTCCCAGGTGGCCTCGCTGGATGATGCCCAGGTGGATGAACTGCGAAGTATCATGTGGGAGATGAATGCCATCAGCTACACCACCCGCACGGAGAGCAGTTCTGTGGAGGTGACTTCCACAGATGAGCATGGAAACGAGGTTACCAGCACGGAAACGGTGACGGAAACCATTCTGGAAATCACCATCACCCACAAAACACCGGAGGAAATGGCCCGGCAGTACAGCTTCAATGACCGGCAGAACGAATACCTGGCCCTAATGACAGAGCCGGAAAATGAAAACCTGTGGGCCGAACTGCTGGGCGGTTACGTCAGCGGCGGCGGGCAAATCATAGACCCCAATACCGACTGGGAAGGAACAGGCATCTTCCAATGGCCGCTGCCTCAGGGCTACACCATTACCTCTTGGTTCGGCTACCGGGCGGATCCCTTTACCGGGGAGATCGACTACCACAGCGGCACCGACATCGGCGCTCCGGGCGGCACCCCCATCCTTTCGGCGGCGGATGGCGTCGTCACCATCGCCAACGGGATAGACTCCTGGGGCGGCGGGTACGGGTACTACATCAAAGTGCGCCACAACGACACCTACGAAACCCTGTATGCCCACTGTTCCTCCATCTGTGTGGTGGCAGGCCAGGAGGTCAAGCAGGGCGAGGTGATTGGCTATGTAGGCACCACCGGGAACTCTACCGGAAACCACCTCCACTTCGAGGTGTGGCAAAACGGGCAACGCACCGACGCGCTCAGCTTCTTCCGGAAGCTCACATAAAATATCGGAAAGATTGGATCCGGTGATTTGATCTTTCGATTTCTTCTTATATGCGGATAAAGTATGACCCTTGCCTGCCAGTGTTGGAAAGAGGTTCACCACATCTGTTGCTGGGAAAGGCCCAGCACTTACTGAATTAGGGAACGCAGCCTGTCAGCCAGATTGAACCAGACGATCTGCCTCCAGCACAGCCCGGGCCATCTCTTCCGGTCTCCAGTGGATCAGTGCGCGGCTTGCCATGATTTTGTCTGCGGCCTGCTGGCAGCAGCACAGAAGGTCCTCATAGCCGCAGTTCTCTGCACCCAGCTCAGTCAGGGTGGTGGGCAGACCGATCTGGCGATAGAGCGCGGCCAGCGGCCTGATCCTTTCCGGTGTTCCAAAGACCGCCATCTCTGCCAGCACACCGAAGGCCACCACTTCCCCGTGCATCCGCTGGGCAACAGCGGGAATTGCAATCAGAGCCTCGTCCAAGATGTGGGCAAAATAGGAGGTGGCAACGGCCAACTGGGGTCCGGTATAACGGGTGAGGGCGTGACAGACCCATTCAAACTCCGGGGTGATTTCCCCGCGCCGCATGGCCTGCACCGCGGCGGCGGAATGGCGCATGAGTACCTCCAGCACGGCCTGGTGATGGGCGATGCACAGCGGGTCGCAAACAGTTGCCTCGCCAGTGGCCTTGAGCGTGTGCAGGGCCTCCACGCTGGAGGCCAGCTGATCCCCGATTCCGGCCACAAAGGTGGCCACGGGGGTTTGAATCAAAAGCCCTGTGTCCACAATGACGCACTCGGGCATTAGGGGCAGGCTCCAGAAGTCGGTCATCTGTCTGCCGTCCTGGTCATACAGGACGGACATCCCGTTGGTGCTGGCGTTGGAAGCCAGCACGGTGGGGCAGAGCACCAGTTTTGGCCGCAGGTATCCGTCTCCCACGAAATGGAGAGCTGCCCGCACCAGATCCTGGCACTTACTTCCACCCACCGCCACCACGATTTGTGCGCCACTGTCCCGAATGATTTGCCCCAGGCGGCGGGCGCTGTCCTGACAGCACACCCTGTCAGTGAGGGAAAAGAATTGGTACTCCGGTGCCGGAGGGGTGTCCTTCTGTGGACGCTGAAGGCTGTCCAGCAGCCCGGGGGCGCGGCCAATCAGGTTGTCGGCCAGAATGGCGGGCTGACTGGAGGGGTGATCGAGCCCCCACTGGATGTCCCGGGCGATCTGCCCCTTGGCGTGCCGGTCCAAGATGATGAGATAGCGGCGGCCATATCCTCTGGTGAGGCGGAAAAGCTCTTTGATGGCCCCACAGCCCAGCGTATAGGTTTGAACCGCAGGAAAGTCATAATAATTTGGCATAATTTCCTCCAAAGTGAGAGAGATTGGCTCAGGCCATCAGGGCGCCGTCACCGTCGAGAAGGGTCATCCCGGTTACGTTGGCCGCCTGAGGGGAGAGCAGGTATTGGGCGGTCTGGGCCAGCCCCTGCCAGCCGGCGCCCTGCTCCCAGGCCAGGGCATTCACCGTAATGTTGCCTGCGGCCAGGTTCCGGGCCAGGTGGCGCATCAGGCCGCGCAGGGCCCAGTTGGATGCGCAGAAGGCCGCGTCATTCCCATCTTGACTACACCCCCGTGCGGACAGGAGAAGAAGAATCGAGTAAGGGCCATTTTCCCGACCCTGAGCCAGCATTTGCCGGGCTGCCTGCTGGCAGCACAGGATGGTGCCGTCTACATTGAAGCGCAGAGTGCGCTGCCACTGCTCCAGCGGCAGCGCCAGAAAGCTCCCGGGATCGTCGACCATTTCGGCGGCTACCAATCCGTCAAGCCTTCCGAACCGGGCGAGAAAGGCTGCAAACAGGGCATCAATGGACTCTTCGCGGGGCAGGCATACCGGGAAGGCACAGCCCTGCCCCCCTGCTTGGCGGATGTCGATGGCAGTTTGCTCTGCAAACTCCGGCACGCCGCCGGCCACGCCTACGGCCCAGCCGCTTCGGGCCAGTTCCAGGGCAATGGCACGCCCAGCCCCGGAGCTTCCGCCCAGGACCAGGACCGTCCGTTTGCTTTCTCCCATGTCTCATCACCTCCTCATACAGATACGATGCCGCCGGCCACCAGCAGGGACTGCCCAGTGATGCGGCCGCTGTGCTGGATCAAAAAGGAACAGGCCGCCGCAATGTCCTCGCCGGTCTGCAGGCGGCCGGTGGGATACAGCCCTTGGATAAACTTTAGATAGTCCTCCCGGGTGCCGCTGCCCGAGGCCACATACTCCTGGCAGAAGCGTTCCATCATGGGGGTCCAGACTGTGCCTGGGCAGACGCCGTTGACCAGGATCCCATAGGGCTTGAGGGCCGCGGCGGCGCTGCGCATCAGCCCCCTGGCGCACCATTTGGAGGTGCCGTATGGGGTGACAATGTCCTCGTCCTGATTCATTGCTGCCTGGCTGAGCACAATGACAATCCGGCCCTGGATGTTCTGCCGCACCATCTCCTGGGCCGTGCGCTGTATGCACAGGAAGGGAGCGTCGCAGTTGACCCGGGTAAAGCGGTGCCACTGCTCCATGCTCATCTCCATCCAGGAGAGGTATCCACCCACCCCCGCATTGTTCACCAGCGCGTCGATCCGGCCGAAGCGGGCCATGACCTGATCAAAGGCGGCCTGGATCTGCTCCGGCTGGGACAGGTCGCAGAGAAAGGCGGCCCCATCGGCCCCCAGTTCCTGCAGCTGTTCTATCTGCGCCAGCGCACTGTCTCCGTCCCGGTCCAGTATGGCCACAGAAAACCCATCCAGGGCCAATTGCCGGCAGATGGATCTGCCAATTCCATTGGCGCCGCCGGTGACGACAGCTATTTTTCCCTCTTTTGTGCTTGCCATTTGATCCCTCCTAAATTCTACCAGCTGCGCAAATCCCTCACGGCATCACAAAACCGCCGTTGGGGGAGATGGTCTGCCCGGTCAGATACCGGGCAGTAAGTATATATTCCAGACAACCGGCTACGTCGGCGGGTTGGCCGATGTAGCCCATGGGGATGGTGGCCGCGGCGGCCCGCAATTCTTCCTGATTGACCCCCCGGACCATATCTGTCATGATCAGACCGGGGGCGATGGCATTCACCCGCAGCCGGCGCTGCGCATACTCCAGAGCCAGGGCCCTGGTCAGGCCGATGACGCCAGCCTTGGCTGCGCAGTAGTCGGCCTGGTTAATTGAGGGAGTCAGGCCGTTGACGGAGGAGATGTTTACCACACAGGCGTCGTGATCCAGCATCCGGGGCAACGCCAAATGGCACATATGCATGGTCCCCATCAGGTCCACTGCCAGGAGCCGGCTGTACTGCGGGCAGGTGATCCGGGTGTAGCTGAGGTTGTTTGTGATGCCGGCATTGTTGACCAGGGCGTGCAGCTCCGGACCAAACCGCTGTGCCGCTGCATCCAGGAAGGCGCGGCAGCTGTCATAGCTGGCCACGTCGCTCTCAAAGGCGAAAGCGTCCATGCCGTACTGGCGTGTGATCTGAGCGGCCACCGCCTCAGCAAGGGGCTTAGAGGACGGGCGTAGATAGCTGAGTGCAACCTGATAGCCCATCTGGCCCAGTTTGAGGGCCATCTCCGCCCCCAGTCCCCGGGAGGCCCCGGTGATCACTGCGGTTTTCATAGGTGTTTTCCCTCCTTTTTCAAGGCGGCGGCCTTAGTTGGGTGGGACGCCTGATAGCAGTCCAGCCCCACTACCAAAATAAGCACCAGTCCCTTAAAGACCAGCTGAGTGTTGGTGCTGGCTCCCATGATGCCCAGTCCATTGGAGAGCACACCCATGAGCAGCACTCCGAAAAAGACGCCGCTTACGCTCCCCTTTCCCCCGGAGAAGGACACGCCGCCCACTACCACGGCAGTGACCACTTCCATCTCCAGCCCCGTGCTGGCGGGGAAGCCGCCGAACAGCCGGGACATATGGATGCAGGCGGCCAGGCCCACCAGAACCCCGCACAGGCCAAAGGCCAGCAGGCTCACCCGCCCCACCGAAAGTCCAGCCAGCCGGGAGGACTCCGGATTGCTGCCGACTGCGTACAGCTGCCGCCCGGGGTAGGTGTAAGACAGGAACAGCTGACCCAGCACAAACACGGCCAGCATGATAACCACGGGCACCGGAACGGGGCCCAGATAACCCTGGCCCAAAAGACGCATACTCTCCGGCAGCCCGCGCACCGGGGCGGAGCGGGTGATGATATAGGCCAGTCCCTGGTAGATCTGCATGGCCGCCAGGGTGCACAGCATGGCCGGCATATGGGTGACCAGAATGATTACCCCGTTAAGCAGCATGGCGGCGGTGGACAGGGCTACGCCGATCAGGCAGGCCAGCACCGGCGAGACCCCTGCCTGGGTAATGAGCAGGGCCGTGGCACAGGAGGACAGGGAGATCAGCGCCCCCACCGACAGGTCGATATTCCCAGTGATTACGATGAAAGACATTCCCACCGAGACAATACCCAGAATGGCGGCCTGGCGCAGCAGGTTAAATAGATTGCTCCAGGAGGCAAAGCCCTCCACTGTGAAGCAGAAGAATCCAATCAGCACCACCAGTAGGAGGACTACGGTGTACTGTTTTAATTTTAGGAGCATACTGCTGCCCTCCCTTCCTCCAGTCCGGAGGCAAGTCTCATTATTTTTTCCTGGGTGAACTGATTACGATCTTCCAGCACGCCGGAGATACGCCCCTCGTGCAGCACAATGATGCGGTCGGACATTCCCATCAGTTCTTCCAATTCTGAGGAGGCCATGAGGATGGACACTCCCTGTTGGGTCAGCTGATCCATCAACTGATACAACTCGTACTTGGCCCCCACATCCACGCCCTGAGTGGGCTCGTCCAGCAGGAGAATGTGGGAGGAGCTGGCCAGCCATTTGCACACGGCTACTTTCTGCTGATTGCCGCCGCTGAGGGTCTTGACCAGCTGGCGGATGGATCGGGATCGGATGTCCAGGGCGGTCCGGTATTTCTCCGCGGTTTCCCGCTCCTGCCGCTGGTCCAGAAAGACGAACCGGGAAAGGCGCCGCAGGATGGGCAGGGAGATGTTATCCCGGATGGAGCGCTCCAGCAGCACTCCCTGGCCCTTCCGGTCCTCCGGGACGAAGCCCAGCCCCAGCCGGATAGCCTGCCTGGGGGAACAGACCGCCTCCGGCCTGCCGTCCACTTCCAGATCCCCGGCGCGGTGCCGGCTGGCGCCGAAGAGCATTTGCAGTACCCGGGTACGTCCGGAGCCCACCAGCCCTGCCAGACCCAAGATTTCCCCCCTGCGCAGGAAGAAGGAGACATTTTGCACGCCGTGCCCGCTCAGTCCCCGCACCCGGAGGACCGGCTCCCCCGGGTGCCCGCGGCGGAGAGGATAGGTCTCCGAGAGTTTCCGGCCCACCATCAGCCGCACCAGTTCCCCCTGGGGGATGGCGGAGACGGGCCCCTGGGCCGCCAAGCGCCCATCCCGCAGGACGGTGATGTAATCCGCCAGACGATAGATTTCATGGAGACGGTGGGAAATATAGATAATGGTGGTCCCCTGCGCTTTGAGGGCCTGTATCTGCCGGAACAGCAACTGGGCATCCTGATTGGTGAGAGGAGCGGTAGGCTCGTCTAAAATCAGCAGCTTTGGCCGCTGGGCTACCACCCGGGCGATGGCTACGAACTGGGCCTGGGCCACGCTCAGCCCAGCGCTCCGCCGGTGGGGATCCATGGACAGGCCCAGCGCGCTCAGAAGCTGTCCGGCCCGCTCCTCCAGCTGCCTGGGGTGGAAGAGGAAGCCGCTCCCTCCCCCCTCCAGAAAGATGTTTTCCGCGATGCTCAGCTCCGGGACCAGGCTGTTCTCCTGGTAGATCACACCGATGCCCAGCTGTTTTGCCTGCTGGGGGGTGATCCCGGAAAAGGGTCGCCCATCCAGGAGGAACGTGCCGCTGTCTGGCTGGGCAGAGCCGGTGATCAGCTTGATAAGGGTGGACTTTCCAGCTCCGTTTTCCCCCACCAGGGCGTGGACCTGCCCCCGGCGAACCCGCAGGCTGACGTGATCCAGCGCCGCCACGCCGTCATAGGTTTTGGTCAGCTCCCGCAGTTCCAGGACATACTCCGGGGAGGGGGTGCGGATTGGTTGTGGCGTATTCATGGGATCTATCACTGCTCCTTTTTGCATAGGGGGGCGGCCCAAAGGCCGCCCCCACGCGTACAGTTGGGAATCAGTCCGCCCAAAGCTGGCGGAATTGCTCCACGGTGTCCGGGGTGATCTCCTCAGCGGACCAGTAGATGACCTGGTCCTTTGGGGCGTCATCGGTGCCACGCACCGCGGCGAGGCCGGCTTTGACCATGTCTACGGCTACCTCGTCGGCAGCGATGTAGAG